>WGBT01000230.1 GCA_015494185.1 Hyphomicrobiales bacterium
CAAACGCAAAAATGAGCTGCTAGCCAAAATACAGGCCATGGTTGAAGAAGAAGGCTTCACCATGGAAGAGCTTTTCGGCAACAATAACAAAAAGAGCACAAAGAAAACCGTTGGCGTTCCCAAATTCCGTGATCCTAATGACCCCACCAGAACGTGGACCGGAAAAGGCAAACGTCCGGCATGGCTCAATGAACTGCTAGCTAAAGGCCACAAAAAAGAAGAGTTCTTGATTAAATGATGCGCCAATTGCTCTTGGCTGCCACGACAAATTCACCAGGATTCCCTGCCTCCCATCAACTGGTCACGGGGCCCCAAAAAGGCAGTTTAGCAGGAGGCCGCGGGAGGATAGGTTGTTTCATTCAGAGGTTTCCAAAACTTGCGGGACCGCATAAAGCAAGCTTGGAGCCATATCGCTGGCGCCTTTGAGAGGGCAAACTTGTAGAGACACTTGGTTCCCCGGCCCAGAAGGAGGATCAGGCAGGTGGATCAGACTAGACTCAAGAACTCAAGGCCGTGATAATGCTCTCAAACAGGGGCTTGCCATCGGTGCCGCCAAGTTGTGGGTCGTCACAACGTTCAGGATGAGGCATCAAGCCAAGCACCCTGCCATTTTCATTATATATGCCGGCAATATTATTTCGTGACCCATTTGGATTGCTCTCATCAGACACCGAACCATCCGCTGCGCAATAGCGAAAGGCCACCTGCCCCTCACCTTCCAACCGCGCCAGCATTTCATCATCGGCATAATAATTGCCATCATGATGTGCAATAGGAATGGTAATCACCTGACCGGCCTTATAATTCTTGGTGAACAGGGTGTCATTACGTTCGACCTTCAGTGTCACATCACGGCAAATGAATTTCAAACTGGCATTGCGCATTAAAACCCCTGGCAAGAGGCCAGCTTCGGTCAAAACCTGAAAACCATTGCAAATGCCCAAGACCGGCGTGCCATTATTGGCCTTTTTGATCACGTCTTTCATGATTGGCGAATGCGCGGCCATGGCCCCTGAGCGCAAATAATCGCCATAGGAGAAGCCCCCAGGCAGTACGATCAGATCACTTTGCGGGACTTCGGTTTCACGGTGCCAGACCATTTGCGCAGGCCTGCCGGTCACCGCTTTAAGGCTTACGGCAACATCACGATCACAATTCGATCCGGGAAAAACAATGACAGAAGTTTTCATAAAGCAATGATAATGATCTTGATGGGTGAAAGCTGCCCTATACCGAAAAGGTAAAAGTTCTGTGCTTGACCTCGCAGACAGTGCCAGATCCGACCTTAGCTTCCATGATGAGACCCTGGCATTTTCATGAAGTTTGTCAAGGATAAAACCGCTTCGCGGCGCTCAAAAGCGTCCTTGACAAACTTCATGAAAATGCAAAAACGCTCACCATGGAAGCTAAGGACAGGTTTGGTCTGACCGGCAAGCTGCACTCTGTCTATCAAATCAAGCGGACCTCTTTATACTTCAACAGGCCAACTTTATCAGATGGACATTAAGAAGACACCACAGGCGTCAATTCAAATTCATAATTTTCGATCACCGTATTGGCGAGCAATTTTTCACACATCTCGGTGATTTGCTGTTTGGCGCGCGTTTCGTCATTTTCGTTCAACTCGATCTCGATCAGCTTGCCTTGCCGGACTTCTTCAACGCCCTTAAAGCCAAGCGCATCCAAAGCATGGGAAATCGCCTTTCCCTGGGGATCGAGCACACCATTTTTGAGCGTGATACGAATCACTGCTTTCATAAGATTTTTCTCATCCTTCCCGTTTCATACCCGGATCATGGCCACAAACCTTTTCCCCTTTCATACCCCCATACTGGTCAATGCGTGAATATATGAGCCTCAAGGAATACGGAAAATGTGGGGCGGGTCAATGACAAATACCTCAGGTCTTACTCTTTCTTTGAAGCCACCAATACGGGGCCCGAACGGGTCACATTGCGATCTTCGGTCAAGATGCCAAGGCGGCGGGCGACTTCGCGATAGGCTTCCAGAAGCCCCCCCATATCACGGCGAAAACGGTCCTTGTCGAGCTTGTCATGACTGGCAATATCCCAAAGCCGGCAACTGTCGGGGGAAATTTCATCAGCAAGCAAAATCCGCATCATGTCATTGTCAAACTGGCGGCCAAACTCGATCTTGAAATCAACAAGCTTGATGCCCACCCCAAGAAACAAGCCGGACAAAAAGTCATTGATCCGCAATGACAGCGCCATCATCTCATCGATTTCAGGAGGATGCGCCCAACCAAAGGCGGTGATATGTTCTTCTGAGACCAGCGGATCATCCAACTTATCGGATTTGTAATAAAATTCGATGATCGTTCGGGGCAGTGGCTCTCCCTCTTCAAGCCCCAACCGTTTGGCAATCGAACCGGCGGCGACATTGCGCACGACCACTTCAACCGGAATGATCTCAACCTTGCGAATGAGCTGCTCGCGCATATTTAGCCGTTTGATGAAATGGGTGGGAATGCCCATTTCATTGAGCCGGGTGAACAGATATTCGGAAATCCGATTATTGAGCACCCCCTTGCCTTCGATCAGCTCATGTTTCTTGGCATTGAAGGCGGTGGCGTCATCCTTAAAATGTTGGATCAGCGTGCCCGGTTCCGGCCCTTCATACAATACCTTGGCCTTGCCTTCATAAATCCGGCGGCGGTTCATCTCTGTCACCTCTTGAAGGTTGAATTGCAATTCGCCCCAATCCCCTGTTTAAATGCCCTTCGTAAGAATTTGTAGCGGATGGGCCATGATGACGCAATGACACGAATGGATTGCGCGCAATTTGCCTCACACCAATTTCAACGGCGGGGAAATTTGGCGATTTCTGCAAGAAAAGCCTCACCATAGGCGGAAACCTTCTTTTCACCAATGCCATTGACAAGCAGCAAATCGGAAGCGGTCTTGGGACGTATCATAGCCAGTTGCATAAGGGCGGAATCATGAAAGATCACATAGGGAGGCACATTTTGTTGCCGTGCGAGCTTCAAACGCAGGGCGCGCAACGCCTCAAACAGGGGCTCATCGGCAGGTGAGAGCTCAACTTGCCGAACGGGAGTGGAAGTTTTGGCGGCGCGTTCGGATTTCAGGCCCTTCTTGCGTTTTCGCTTGCGCAACATCAATTTCTGCTCACCACGTAACAGCGGCCTGGCCTTTTCGGTCAGCACCAGTGAACCATGCCCTTCAACATCGCTGATCAGAAAACCTTGCAGCACGAGTTGCCGGAAAATGCTTTTCCATTCGCTTTGCGGAATATCGGAACCGATGCCAAAAGTGCTCAACCGGTCATGGCCAAAACGTTTGATGCGCTCATCCTGCTTGCCAAGCAGGACGTCGATCACATAGTTGGCGCCAAAGCGCTGACCGGTGCGATAGACACAGGACAAGGCTTTTTGCGCAGCCTCGGCGGCATCGAACTGTTCTGGCGGGTTCAGGCAATTGTCGCAGTTGCCGCAAGGCTTGGTAAGCTCTTCACCAAAATAGGCCAACAGCACCTGGCGGCGGCATGACGCCGTGTCACACAGCCCCAAAAGCGCTTCCAGCTTGGCATGCATCACCCGCTTGAAAAGCTCTGATCCGGGACTGTCTTCAACCATCTGGCGCAGCAAAATGACATCGCGCATGCCATAACTCATCCAGGCGCTGGCAGGCGCACCATCACGGCCCGCCCGTCCGGTTTCCTGATAATAGGCTTCGATACTTTTGGGCAAATTGAGATGGGCGACGAAGCGGACGTCGGGCTTGTCGATCCCCATCCCAAAGGCGATGGTGGCAACGATGATCAACCCATCTTCGCGCAAGAACCGGTCTTGGTGTTGTTGCCGCACCTCTGCCGGCAAACCTGCATGATAGGGCAGAGCCTTGCGCCCCATTTCGCAAAGCCAGCCGGCGATCTCTTCGGTCTTGCGGCGGCTCATGCAATAGACCACACCGGCATCATGAGGATGATGCTTCGCCAGAAAACGCCACAACGCCTGCCGGTGATTGTCTCCTTCATGGATATGGTAACAGATGTTGGGCCGGTCGAAACTGGAGATGAATTGGGCCGCCCCATCAAGCCCAAGCTCGGTGATGATCTCATCACGCGTGCGGGCGTCGGCCGTGGCGGTCAGGGCAATCCGCGGAACACCTGGATAACGTTCATGCAAGATCGAAAGCTGCTTGTATTCAGGCCGGAAATCATGCCCCCACTGGGACACACAATGAGCCTCATCGATCGCAAACAGAGCAAGCTTGGCCCGATCCAAAAGCCGCAACATGTCGGCGGTCATCAACCGCTCGGGCGCCACATAAAGCAAATCCAGCCTACCGTTCAACAAGGCGTTTTCGACTTGACGAATTTGATCGAAGCTCAAGGTCGAGTTCAAATAGGCGGCTTTCACTCCAAGCTGATGCAAGGCGGCAACCTGATCCTGCATCAAGGCGATCAGCGGTGAAATCACAATCCCGGTGCCCTCACGAACAAGGGCGGGAATTTGATAACACAAGGATTTGCCGCCCCCGGTTGGCATCAGGGCCAGCACATCCTCACCTGAAAGCAAAGTCTTGATGATATTGGCCTGTTCCAGGCGGAACTCTTGATAGCCAAAGACATCTTGCAAAATTTTCCGTGCGCGTTCCATCATATGGCTCGTTCCAATCCGCCTTTCTCCCCCAAAAGATTAGCGCATCAGGGCCAGCATCGGCCAGCCTGCCCCGTGGCTAATCCCCGGGCAATTTGCAGATTGCTGCCCTAAATCTCTCGCCAATCATCGCTCCCCCTGCAACCATCGAACGCAACACGATTTTGCCACAAAATCGCCTGTGGAACGTCCAATTTGCGGCAAATCACCGCCGCATTAAAGGCGTTCCCTGTGGCCCTGGTTAGAGCGGATCGAAAGGATGGATCGGGGCAAACGCAATCTATTCAGATATTCAGAGGGAAACCCTGGGGGAGCCACTGATGAGCCACTATCAACCGGTTGAGCCGCGGCACCGGAGAAAAATCACAGCGGCGGATCATCAGGCATTGTTATGGCGTGCCGTGCTTGATTTCCTCATCGGCTTGGGGATCGTCGCCGCGATTTTGGGATTTGCGAGTTTCGACAGCCGTGCGGTCAAGGCCGCCGTCAACGTCAAACAGTCCCTTCCAGCCGGCCGCATCACCGCAGCACAAGCCAAATTACTGGTGACACCAGAAACAGAGGATATGCCTGCAGGTGCTGTCTTGCTCAACTCCCGCATTGCGGGAAAATATGTCAAAGCTCCGCGCCTTGGCACCGATATCAAAATCGCAATCAATGGCCTGTTGGCGCATACCACCATAACACAGCGCTATTTCAATCCTCTCAAAGCGCCGGTCAAGGGGCTTTTCACATTTGCCCTGCCTGAAGAGGGCCAGATCATCAGCTACCACCTCAAACGAAGCATCGTTGGGTCTGCCATGTCTTCCGCATCCTCCTCCCTGCCGGCCCAACAGCTGAAGGATGGCGCATCAGAGCATCGGTTTACGGCAACAATTCCTCGGCTTGCCCCGCGGGAAACCTTTGAAGTTCAGTTTGCCTATCAGCAACCGGTCACAGCCGTCAATCGCCGCTTTCAGCTTGTCATACCGCTTACCAACCAGCTTCCCCGCAAAGCCCTTCGCTCAATCAAGCTGGCTTCAGCGCGCCACAAAACCACGGCCCGGCCATCTGGTAAATCCTCCCGTCATGCCTTTACGCAGAAGCATCCGTTGCGGATTCGCGTCCAGCTGAACCCGGGTATGACCATTGAAAAGGTTGAGGCCATTCCCCATGGCGTGACCGTCACTCGCATCGATGAGCGTAATTACGAGCTTGAATACCGCGCAAAAACAGTACCCCAAAGCGGTTTTTTTGCTCTCGATTGGACCTTTAAACCCGCAAGTCCCCCGTCCCCGTCCTTGACCTTGTTTCGCGAAACCATTGAAGACAGCCATTATTTCTATGGCATTTTGAGCCCACAGGTGAACACGCCCCCCCAGTTGCGCCCGCCAAACAGCC
>WGBT01000231.1 GCA_015494185.1 Hyphomicrobiales bacterium
GCAAAACCCGATCACATGGAACCGGATTTTGCTCTAGAATCTTATTTCCGGCACAATTAATCCGAAAACCGGTTTTCACTTGAAGGACTTGTGCTCTATCACACCTCAAACGGCGCTGCGGCCTTCGACGAGGGCAATCCAGTCCTCCTCGCTCAAAATTTGCAGGCCCAGTTCCTCAGCCTTTTTAAGCTTTGAGCCCGCACCAGGTCCGGCAACCACCAGATCGGTTTTCTTCGAAACCGAACCCGCCACTTTGGCCCCCAACCGCTCGGCTTGGGCTTTGGCTTCCGACCGGCTCAGACGCTCGAGCTTGCCGGTAAAGACCACGGTTTTACCGGAAACCGGGGTGTCAGAGACGGCTTCAAAATGATAATCTTCAACTTCAACCTCTTGCAACAGCGCCTCCAGCGCCTCAAGATTGTGCGGCTCTTTGAAAAATTCGGCCAAAGCCTCAATGACCGTGCCCCCAATCCCGTCAATATCTTCCAGCGCCGCACGGGCCTGTTGATCCCCTTCGGCGATTTTCGCCATGGCCTCGGCAAAACTTTGCCAACTGCCATAGGTTTTCGCCAGCAACCGGGCCGTCGTGACACCAATATGACGAATGCCTAACGCATAAATAAAACGATCGAGCGCAATTTTGCGCCGCCGATTGATCGCCGCCCACAGATTGCGGACCGATTTCGGCCCCCAGCCTTCACGATCTTTGAGCTTTTTCAAAGACTTCGCATCCCGGACTTCAAGGGTGAAAATATCCGCCGGCTTTCGCACCAGCCCCTCTTCATAAAAGGCTTCGATCTGTTTGGCCCCCAAGCCTTCAATGTCGAAGGCATCGCGGGAGACGAAATGCTTCAACCGTTCCACGGCCTGCGCCGGACAAATCAACCCGCCCGTGCAACGGCGCACCGCATCAGGCTTGCCGGTACGTTCATTCAACTCGCGCACCGCATGGGAACCACAGGCCGGGCAGCGTGTGGGAAACTGATAGGGTTGGGCTCCCGCCGGGCGTTGTTCCAGCACCACCTCGACCACCTGCGGGATCACATCACCGGCGCGCTGCACCACCACCGTGTCACCAATACGGATATCTTTACGGGCGATCTCGTCTTCATTGTGCAGCGTCGCATTTTGCACCACCACCCCGCCGACGGTCACCGGTTCAAGTTTCGCAACCGGTGTCAGCGCCCCGGTCCGCCCCACCTGAATTTCGATATCCTGCAATACCGTCGTGGCCCGCTCGGCAGGAAATTTATGGGCAATCGCCCAGCGGGGCGCCCGCGATTTGAAACCGAGCCGCTCTTGATAGTCGAGCCGGTTCACCTTATAGACAATGCCGTCGATATCATAGCCAAGCCCGGCGCGCTCACGTTCCAGGCGCTGATAATAGTCAAGCATGGCTTCAACGCTCTCACACAATTCCATCAAGGGATTGACCGGAAAGCCCCAACGGGCAAAGGCTTCTATGACCCCCTTTTGCGTCTCGGCCGGCAAAGCACTGACCTCGCCCCAGGCATAGGCGAAAAATTGCAACGGCCGGCTGGCAGTGATGGACGGATCGAGCTGACGCAGCGACCCGGCGGCGGCATTGCGGGGATTGGCAAAGACTTTCTCACCAGCGGCTTGCTGCGCGGCATTGAGGGCGAAGAAATCATCCCTGGCCATATAGATTTCACCACGCACCTCGAACAGATCGGGAAAATCCGCCGCCGTGACCTGATTGGGAATGACATCAATGGTCCGCACATTGGCGGTGACATTCTCCCCTGTGGTGCCATCGCCACGGGTTGCAGCTGTCATGAGCTCGCCCCGTTCATAACGCAGCGAAATCGACAGACCGTCAATCTTCGGCTCTGCGGTCATTTCCAGCGGCGTGTTTTCATCGAGCCGTAAAAAGCGCCGGACACTGTCAACGAAATCGCGGATATCTTCCGGGCCAAAAGCATTGTCAAGCGACAACATCGGCACCCGGTGGCGCACTTTTGCAAAGGTCTCGGCAGGAGCCGCGCCAACGCGCCGGGATGGACTGTCAGCACGGACAAGATCAGGAAAGCGCGCCTCAATGGCGGCATTGCGCCGAACCAACGCATCATATTCCGCGTCGGAAATTTCCGGACGGTCATGCAGGAAATAAAGCCTGTCATGATGGGCAATCTCGCGCGCCAGCCGTGCCAGCTCCTGCGCCGCCTGCGCTTTGCTCAACTGCTCAACTCCAAGATTGCGAAGATCCTGATCCAGATCCGCCATATCCGCTCCTGTTTCCAAACGCTGCAGCAGCAACGGATAGCATATCGCATGGAATGGCCCGACAAAAAATCACCGTTGCGCACAGGAGATGAAAGACGCAAGAAAAGTAACAGCCAAGAAAGGCGCAACCCTCGCAAGCTCGCACAAACGAATAAAACGAACAAGTTACAGCAACGCTACCGAGCGCACCGACCGGTCCTCTTCTTCCTCAGGCAGGGCTTACTTAGGCAGGTCTTAGAGCGGGGTCAAGGCCTTAACCCCTTTTACCGTGGTTCGCCAAACACTCGCCAGCCAGGAACCGGAATGCATCTGCGGAGCATTGCCACCTGATTGCAACAAAGCATAAGCCCGCTTATACCATTTGCTGTTGGGGAAGTTGTGCCCCAAAACGGCTGCGGCACTTTCCGCCTCTGGCACCACGCCAAGCGCCAAATAGGTTTCGGTAATCCGCAGCAAAGCCTCCTGAACATGGGCCGTTGTCTGATATTTCTTGATCACCGTCTTGTAACGGTTGAGGGCTGCAAGATAGTTTTTCTTTTTCTGATAATACCGGCCAACATTCATCTCTGC
>WGBT01000232.1 GCA_015494185.1 Hyphomicrobiales bacterium
CCACTGTCTGTCAGGTCAAGTGCAGATTTTTATACATTATTTTAGTCTCGCCGATGCCGCGATCATAGTCTAACCTCACCGCCGAAGACAAAATCACAGAAGACCAAGACCATGCTCAAACTGTTTCGCCTGCGCGGCTTTACACCTTTTGTGGCGGTGATGATCCTCAACGCTTTTGTCGATCTGGGGCACAAGATCATCATCCAGAACACGATTTTCAAAATCTATCAGGGGGATACGCAGGTCGTTTTGACGGCGATCGTCAATGGGCTGATCTTGTTGCCCTTTGTGATGTTGTTCACCCCGGCGGGCTTTTTCTCCGATCACTTTTCCAAAACCCGGGTGATGCAGATCAGCGCCATGATTGCCGTCTTGGTCACTGCAGCCATCACCGTTTGCTATTATCTTGGCTGGTTTATGGCGGCCTTTGCCATGACCTTTGTGTTGGCGGCGCAAAGTGCGATCTATTCCCCGGCCAAATATGGCTTGATCAAGGAATTGGTCGGCAAGAAACGGCTGGGCGCGGCCAATGGCTTGGTGCAGGCGGTTACGATCATCTCGATTTTGGCCGGTATTTTCGGGTTCTCAATCTTTTTCGAGCTCAGCTTGGCGGGGCAAAGTTTTACCACTGAAGCGGATATCTTGCGGTTGATCGCCCCTGCCGGTTTCATTCTTGTCGGTCTGTCCCTGCTGGAGTTGTTCGCCGCCTATCGTGTCCCCGAATTGCCCGCCGCAGATGCGCAACGTTCATTCGACTGGCGGCGCTATCTGACAGGGCAGAGCTTGCGCCAGAATCTCAAGAGTGTCACCGGTCATCGCGGTATTTGGCTTGCGGTTGTGGGGCTTTCCACCTTTTGGGGCCTGTCCCAGGCGGTTCTGGCGGTCTTTCCGGCCTTTGCCAAGGCGGTGACGGGGGAAACCAATACGGTTCTGGTGCAAGGGGCCATGGCCGGAGCGGGAATAGGAATCATGGCGGGTTCGGTGATTGCCGGCCGCCTGTCACGGGATTTCATCGAAACCGGCCTGATCCCCATCGGCGCTTTGGGCATTGTCATAAGCCTTGCCGTTTTGCCCTTGCTCGGCTCAATTGTGGCCTTTGCCCTTATGTTCTTCCTGCTCGGCCTGTTTGGCGGGCTTTTCATCATTCCGCTGAATGCCTTGTTGCAATTTCATGCCGGGAGCCAAAAATTGGGCACCGTGCTGGCGGGGAACAATTTCATCCAAAATGTTGTGATGTTGCTGTTTCTGGCCGTGACGGGATTCGTTTCCCTTGGCGGGGTGAGCCAATATGGGGTGTTGTGGCTGTTGGCGGGACTGGCGGTTTTGGGCACCGGTTATGTGGTTTGGCGGCTGCCGCAGTCCTTGATTCGATTTGTGAGGCCACGGTGGTTCTTTGGCCGGGTGGATTTCGAGGTTGAAGGCTATGACAATCTTCCCGAAACCGGCCCCGTGGTGGCGTTGTGCCAGTGTTGCGGAAGCGAAGATTGGGCGGCTTTACAAGTGGTCTCCCCCCGAGCGATCCGGTTCTTTGAATGGGAGGAGGGGAGGCTGTGTAAAGCTTCTGCAAAAGGGGCGTGGTTTCCGGCCTTGATAGGCTGCGGCGACACCGCTGTATCGAAGACCATGAAACAAGTGCTCGAGGAAGGCGGTTTCGTTGCTTTGATTTTGCGATCTGGCTTGGCGGGAGATGAAACCATTTTGCCAGCATTTTTCAAATCATTGGAAAAGCTTTCCGATTTGACTGTACTGCCTGTGCGGATCACCTCTCTTGCAGGGGAAAACAGGCTTCAAATCAGCTTTGGCCCCAGGCAGCCATTGAGCCAATTTTCTAAAGCTGTTGAGACCTGATTTCACGTTTAGCTCTGCCTTCCCTATCCAGCCCCCTCATCCTCTCTCTGTAATTAAGGTTCGGGCGCTGATGCGTCCCGGAATGCGACGCGGACGCTGAAAATCAGTCGGACCAGCCCGCACCGGCTTCAATTAGGCCGGGGCGTTTATGTGCATGCCTCTCCACTTAAGTCCGGTCACATTGTTATGTCATTGTTTTCCAAAGGAGAACAGACATGACACAGGACCATACCGAAGCACTCTGGCGTGATTTCCCAAAAACCTGGCAGGAATTTGAGGCAC
>WGBT01000233.1 GCA_015494185.1 Hyphomicrobiales bacterium
CCTCCCGGCACCACCATCCACAGCCGCCCGCGGCCCCCTGCCACGGTCTGCAACAGGCCGGCAAGTGTCTCAAGCTGGCTGCCAAGCTCCCCTGCCGCCTCCCCCAAACCCTCATCCTCCCGGCCTCCGGCCAGAAAGATGATTTCAAATGGCCGGCGTTCATTCACGGCATTTTCAAGCTGCTCATTCCGGCCCCCGGGCAAAGAGCCATTGAGCTTTTCGGAAGCAGAGAGGCAAAGGGTTCTGATCCTCTTACCGTTCCCCGCTTCCCCTTCCCCGGCTGTGGCCAGTTGCCGGGAAATATCCACGGCCAGCTCCTCAAGCCTTTCATCTGCTGCGGCCATGACCAGCAAAACCGGATTTTCATCAGCCGCAGCCTGTCTGCCTGCCTCCACCAGACCATTGACCGGCGCAAGCCCATCCTCAAGCCCGGCCCCGCCGCCCGCAGCCCTGATTGCCATGACGATATGGGCATTTTCCAGCTCTGGCGAAAGCGGCGCGCTGTTGACATTCTCAAAACCGCAACCTTGCAGGAAGGTCTGCCATTCATCACGGGTTTTCAGAGAATTTAAGGGAAAGAGCGGCGCCATGGTGCTGTCCAGCCAGCCTTTTGCCGGCGAAAACACAAGGTCGTGGAAGGCATCCGGGCCGCTTTCGGAAAAAAACGCCAGGGCCCCGCCAGCCAGCATGGCCGAAACTTCGGCAATGGTCTGATTGCAATTGTCCAGCATGTGCAGGCCATTGGCCGAAACCAGCAGATCAAACGGCCCCATTTGCGCCAGCCCGTCCATTTCCCCGGTCAAACGCACCGTTTCAAGATAAGGGCTTGAGGCAAAGGCAACCTGCAAGCGGGCAAGGATTTGAGAGCTGGTATCGGCACTGACCAGCAGGCCGCGCCGGGCCGCAATCCGGGGCAGCAGCCGGCGGGTCAGGCCACCCCCGCCAACGCCCAGCTCCAGCACCCGCAAAGGCCTGTCCGCCGGCCAGTTGTCAATGATGTTGCCGGCGAGTTCATCAATTCTTGCAATATGAGCCTCAGCCAGGGGAGAAGAGGCCGCCAAGTGCTCCAGCATGGCAGGGCTGTATATTTCGTGATATTGCAACGCCCCATTGGCCTTTTCCGCCTTTGGGGCAGGATCGCTCCCCTTATTCACCTTCACCGGGCCGAGGATGCCGGCCAGCACCCGCCCGGCGCGGTTGAGCAACACACATTCAGCCAGCCAGCGCGGCTCTTCGGCAAGCAGTCCTGTCATAATCTTGTGCGCAGAGGGCAATTGGCAAGTCCTTGAGAGCCGCCACTTTTCCTCTTCGCCCGATCCAACCGGCTCCGCCAAGACAGCCTGTCCGGCAATGGCAAGCAGAGCGGAAACAATGGCAAGGCGGCGGCGGGCCCCATCTTCATCTTCCCCGCCCTTGCCATGGTCTGTTCTCTCCCGGTGTTCCAGAGCAGACAGATCAAGGCCGCCATCATTATCACAAAGCCCCGCCAGGAGATCATAGGCCATCCGGGCGGATGCCGCTTCCAGGATCAACCGCTGCTCTTCCAGCTTCTGGTCATCAGAACTGGCTGGTGAGGATGGTATCGGGGGCAAGGCAGGGGCAACAGGCTTGTCCCTTTCTCCCGGCAGCGGCATGAGCTTATGGGTGAACGCATAGCAGCTTTTGGCAAGTGTATGACGCGGCACCAGGGCTGCGGCCCGGAAGCGGACATCTCTTAGCACCGCGACCAGATTGCCCTGTTCGTCGAACATTTCCAGATCGCCCTGCCCCCCGCGGCGGTTTGCCCTTCTGATATCGATACGGCAGGTCCGCACATCTGCCCCCGGCCGGCAGAGGCGCAGCTCGCCCATTCTGACGGGAAGAAAGGGCAGCCGGTCATTGCCCAGATCAAGCCTGTCGTAAAGGACATTGAGGCCATGAAAGCAGGCATCGAGATCAAGCGGATGCAAATTATAGCCGCACGTTTCGCCGTCAGCGGGATCAACAGAAGAATCCCGCTCGTTAAGGACCACCTCAACGCCATCTTCCCCCACCTCGTCACAGCGGATCATACGGCGGAACCGGGGGCCGAAATCAATGCCATGGAGCCGGGCCAGACGGTAAAGCCTGGCAATTGCCTCCGGTTTTTCTCCCGGTTGAAGAGCTGGCGGGGAAAAGTATGGATCGGGCTCCCCAACCCCTTTCCGGACCCGGCATCTGACATGCAGGCGCCAATTGTCATCGGAAAGGCGCTTGCGGCTCCTGATCTCAACAGCCCCGCTTTCCACATCAAGCCGGGTTCTGATGGAAGTCACATGATCATCAAAAAGCAGCAAGGCCTGAAAAATATCCATATCCCGCAGTTCGAGGCTTTTATCACCCAACCACTGCCGGCCAGCTTCCAGCGCCATTTCCGCAAAAGCCGCCGCGGGCAACACGACCTTTCCGTCCACCTTGTGCTCTTCCAGAAAGGGAAGCCGGGAAATGTCAAGATGCGCATCCCACACATATGTCCCTGCCTGCAACTGCTGCCCAAGCAAGGGATGAGGCGGACGTCTTAGAACGACACCCTCAATCGCTTCCCTTGAAGGCTCGATTTTATAGGGGCGGGTTTGCCATGGGTAAAGCGGCAGAGCCACATGGGGGGCGCCGTCTTGCGGGCCAAACAGCCTCACCTCATCAAAGCCGGCCCCCGAAGCCACAGCCCTTGCAAACACGGCCCTGACCGGATCGGCAAAGCGGTCGTCCTTCTCGTCAAGACTGGCAATGTTGGCACACTGGCCTTCAAGCTTGCGGATTTTTTCGTCAGTGCGGAAAATTTCGCCCAGATAGCCCTGAAGCACAGGGCGCGGCCCGATTTCCACAAAAAGCCGGCAGCCATCCATGGCAGCACTTTGAACAGCTTGGGAAAATTCAACCCTTTGCCGCACATTGTTCCACCAATATTCGCCGCCAAGCCTGGACCCGGCCATGCGCCTGCCGGTCACTGTTGAATAATAGGGAATGGAGGACCGGCCTGGCCTGAGCGAAGCAAGAGCCGTCACCAGATC
>WGBT01000234.1 GCA_015494185.1 Hyphomicrobiales bacterium
AAGCTCATGCCGAAGTCTCAGCCTAAAGCACAAGCCCTTCAAGCAGGAACCGGTATTTTCGGATGAATTGTGCAGCAAAACAAGATTCTAGAGTGAGAATCCGATGCTCATGTGACCGGATTTTCGCTCTAGAGCAGAGGCTGCCAAAGGCAGTCCTTTTGCGCCAAAATATGGCCACCCAAAACAAAAGGCTTGCCCCCCTCACCTCGCGCCTTGCTTCAAGCAAAATGAACTGAACCTAGACGGGTTTTGGGGCTGAGTTTGACGCTTGTTGTTTTTGCAGATTTTGCTGGTAAAGCGCTGCAAAATTGATGGGCTCAAGGCGAAGGGGTGGAAAGCCTCCCTCCTGGGTCAGATCATTGACAAGGCGCCGGACGAACGGAAAAACGAGAATGGGGCAGTCGATGAATAACACTGGTTGCAGGGCGTCGTCAGGAAAATTCACTAACCGAAACAGACCAGCATAGACCAGCTCAAGATTATAGATCACTCCTGCATCATTTTTGCCATGCGCCTCGAAATGCAACTCGACCTCATAAGTATGATCCCCCACTTTTTGGGCATTCACATTGATCTCGATTTGCATATTGGGATTTTCACCAGGCCCCTTTAGAGATTTCGGCGCATTTGGGTTTTCGAAAGACAAGTCTTTGATATATTGACCCACCATGGCGAATTCTGGGGCCTTTTCTGGGGTTACATTTTTATTTTCGGTTTCATCACCAATGGCGGCGCCATCCCCCGAAGGAACTGCATTTCTATTTTCCGAATTCATATTGGTTTCCATCTGTTTTGCAATGAGATTTGAGGTGGGTAGCACGGTCTGGCGGCAAAGACAACTTTATACCGGGAAGGATCAAACCGAGCAGCTGCCACCGCCGAGAACACAGAATTTGGAACAGTGTGGATGGCAGAGCTTCACAGCCCCCTTCGCGAACATACCGCCATCAGCCTCAAGCATCTCAGCAAGGCTGCTCCCCATCTCGAAATCCTCGCGATAAGCTATCAGGGTACAGGGCAAGACGGTTGGCCGGGCCGCTCCTTTGCGGCGCACCACCATCCGGCTTGAAGCACACATCATGTCAGACGGTTTTTTCCCAAGAATGTCCCAGCAAGCCGTGGTAATCTCTGGCACATCAGCGCTCTCATCCATCTCCGGAAACAACACCAAAGCCCTGGGATCGGCCCCATCGATGGCAAAACCTTCCCGTTCGATAAGCGCCTGATAGCCTGCCCGCGCCTGTTTCTGGCTTTCGCCCCAACACATACGCCCCGCAATATGTAACCGAAAGCCCTTATCCCGCAACCAATGCATACCGGCAAGCGCTTTGGCAAAACTGCCCGCCCCCCGTTCTTCATCATGCAATTTTGCAGTATAATGATCGAGGCTGATCCGAAAGACCAAACGTTTGCGGTCTTCTTCGGGAAGCGCCTCCAGCGCCGCTTGGACTTTCGGACGCATCAAGGGTTGCATGGCATTGGTCAACACCAGCACCCGAAAGCCCCGCGCCAACGTATCGGCCAGCATGGCAGGGAAATCCGGATTCATGAACGGCTCGCCGCCTGTAAAGCCAATCTCTTCCGTCTTCAGGCCAAGCGTTGCAATTTCATCGAGAAACCGCGCCACTTCCTCACGGGTCAGATAAACCAGCCGGTCATTCTTCGGACTCGATTCGATATAGCAATTGCGGCATTCGATATTACACAATGTGCCCGTGTTGAACCACAGCGTTTTCAATGCCTCAAGCGCCACCTGCGCACGCGGCTCCCCTTTCGCTGTCAGATCCGGATCGGCAAATTTTCGCCCCGTGGAAGCGGACGCCAAGAATGGCGGCTGATGATCATGCATGACTAGGCAACCTATCCGTTTTATCCCAAGCTCGTCAGTCGTTCCCGGGAAGGATAGCATAATTGACGCCCATGATGGCCGCAAAACCTCATTACTTTGCGGTTATTAAGTCGCGGTCTCGCGGCCAAGGGCCTCCTATTCAGCGGCTGCAGGCGCCTGCTTTACAGCATTGGCGGCAGAACCATTGGGCTCTGAAGTCTCTGAGAGACCGGAACGCTCAGACGGCTTGGATTGCGTCCGGAACGGCTCGATAAGCTGTTCCACATAGCCTTTGGGATAATCCGTCTGATCGGCCAAACCAATATCCCCCTCGGTGAAACGCTTTGACGGATCAAACCGGAAAGTGCCAAGCAGTTGATCCCAGATGTTGAAGAACAGCCCAAAATTGACATCGCCTTCGCCTGGCGTATTGACATGGTGGAAGCGATGCACCGGCGCCACACTCAAGATATATTTGAACGGTCCAATCTCATAATCGGCATTGGAATGTTGCAAGAGCAGTTGAATACCGGCGGCAAAGCCCAGTAACAGCGCCACTTCCTGTGAGATGCCCAGAACAATCAACGGCGCGGAAGCCACCACAATCTCCAAAGTGATCTGCACCGGATGTTTGATCAGCCCATTGACCCCATAAAGCCGCTCAGAGCTGTGATGCACGGCATGAAATTTCCACAGCCAGTCTATTTTGTGGCTTAGGTAATGCACCATCATGAAGCCGAAATCAGCAATCACCACCGCCATGACAATCTGTATCCACAACGGCCAATCATGGGGCCAGACACCTTCCCAAGGCCGCAACATGGCCACCACCGGCAGCAAGACAACCGAGTTGAAGACCGAAATCTCATAGTTGAAAAAATACAGAAAATCACGGTCCAGATCACCGTGAGGCTCATTGAAGGCGGGATCATAGGGCAGGGCAAACTCCGCCAAATAGGACATCGCCACGGCAACGATATAGACGGGCAAAGCCCACCACCAACTGTACCCCGAGGCAACCAGCCAGATCATCACCCCATTGGCTCCAATGAGCATCATTGGAACATAAAGATAGCGTGCCCAAAACTGAACGATATTGGATTTCAAGACGGTCATAACTCAACTCTTGTCATCATCATGATATGTGGTGGCTCGTCATGATAGTGTGTTTTATAGGGTGTTTTTCGCGCCGCATAGGCAGTTTCCAAGTGGCGCATCTCCCCCACCCCATCGGCGTTCTTGTTTTTTGTACTCAAGACCATAAGCCACCACGCCCCCTTGCCATGGGAACATGAAACACATCATGTTTCCAGCAGGACAGAGGGCGGAAACCTCATTGACCAGAATTTTTCCAGATAGTGAAAAAATTCAGCCTCCCCTTGTTACGGGTTCATAGTGCTATAGAAG
>WGBT01000235.1 GCA_015494185.1 Hyphomicrobiales bacterium
AAACCGGCCATAGTGCCATGATCACCAAGGCAATATTCTTGTTGTAGAGCGAAGGATCTAGCTGGGTTACATAGCCTTGTTCGTCGATCAACCTTACAAATTTACCTTTATATTCCAGGACCGTATTCAAAAGCAGTTTCATCACGGCGTGCTCGCTCAGCAACTCGATCAGCAAATAACCAAGCCCCAGAAGCAAGCCCACCACCATCGCACGCACAGCCCTGTGAAGCTGGTCAGAAGTGAGATATTTAAGAACCAGCGGGAATATCAAACAGGTCAAGACCAAAGCCAGCACCAGCAACGCCTTGGTCAAGCTTTTGTCAACTCTGACCGCCCAAAACGCGCTGGCAAGAAGATAAAGGCAAAAGCCCAACAACACCCAGGCCAACAGATCGCCTTTGATCACGCCCCAAAACTCGGCCTTGTTGGCGGCCAAGATCACAATCAGCAAGACCGCCAGAAAACCGAGCATGGCGACATCGAAACGTGGAATGGTGCCTAAAATGCCAGCAGCAATCCCGATGAGGATGGCAAAAAGGCCGCCAAGGTTTGCGTTGGAAAGGGTCATAAGTTTCTCATGGTCTATGTTCTGTCAGCATTGATTTGAGCGAGGGGGGGCGCTTTTCCCGCGCTTGACTATATTCCGCAAGCCTGAAAGCGCAACAGTAGCGTTTTATGGCCATCGGCTCAAGCTTCACAGCCCTTAATTCCTCCCCCGTTTGTTGCGTTTCGGGGGTTATCAAGCCCTGCAAAAATCGATCAAGCCCCCTTCAACCTGGCATATCGTTTCTTATATGAGTTGAAACATAGGGGTTGAGGGCTCTATCTTTATGATAGAACCGCGCTGCGCCCCCAGCCAAATTTTTCGTTCCATTTCGTTCCATGATGACCGGTCTTGCTGTGCTCTTGAAGAGGCGGCATCACCGGGTTAGGAGATAACACCATGAATTTTGAGAAATATACCGACCGGGCCAAAGGTTTCATCCAATCCGCACAACAATTGGCCCTGCGTGAAGGACACCAGAATTTCACCCCTGAACATCTGCTGAAAGTTTTGCTCGACGATTCGGAGGGCATGGCCGCAGGCTTGATCGCCCGGGCAGGAGGACGGCCGGATCAGGCGCTGCAAGCGGTCGAAACCGCGCTTGCCGCCATGCCGAAAGTCACCGGCAGCGGCGCAGGGCAGCTTTATCTGTCACAGCCGCTCGCTCGGGTTTTCGATCAGGCCCAACAACTTGCCGAAAAAGCCGGTGACAGCTTTGTCACGGTGGAACGCCTGTTGCTGGCGCTGGCGATCGAACCTGAGGCGGCAACCGCCAAAATGCTCCAAGATGCCGGGGTTTCTGCCCAAACCTTGAACGCAGCCATCAATGAATTGCGCAAGGGCCGGACGGCGGATTCGGCCTCTGCGGAAGACAGTTATGACGCGCTGAAGAAATATGCCCAAGATCTGACCGAAGCCGCCGCCGAAGGCAAGATCGATCCGATCATCGGGCGGGATGAGGAAATCCGGCGCACTATTCAGATTCTCTCCCGGCGCACCAAGAACAATCCGGTTCTGATCGGCGAACCCGGTGTTGGGAAAACCGCCATCGTCGAAGGGCTGGCGATGCGCATCGTCAATGGCGATGTCCCCGAATCGCTGCGCGACAAACGGCTGTTAGCACTCGATATGGGGGCGTTGATCGCCGGCGCAAAATATCGCGGCGAGTTTGAAGAACGGTTGAAAGCGGTTTTGAACGAAGTCAAGGCGGCTGACGGCAAGATCATTTTGTTCATCGACGAAATGCACACCCTTGTCGGGGCCGGCAAGACCGATGGCGCCATGGATGCCTCCAACCTGCTCAAACCTGCTTTGGCGCGGGGCGAACTGCATTGCATCGGCGCCACCACGCTTGAAGAATACCGCAAACATGTCGAAAAAGACGCCGCTCTTGCGCGCCGCTTCCAGCCAGTGTTTGTCGCCGAGCCCACGGTGGAAGACACGATTTCAATTCTGCGCGGGCTGAAGGAGAAATATGAACTGCATCATGGCGTGCGGATTTCCGACAATGCCATTGTTGCCGCCGCCACCTTGTCGCACCGTTACATCACCGATCGTTTTCTGCCCGACAAGGCGATCGATCTGATGGATGAGGCCGCCAGCCGGTTGCGGATGCAGGTCGATTCCAAGCCCGAAGAGCTCGACGAGCTCGACCGCCGGATCATTCAGCTGAAAATCGAACGGGAAGCGCTCAAGAAAGAAAGTGATCCAGCCTCCCAAGAGCGGCTTGAGGCGCTTGAAAAAGAATTGGCGGATCTGGAAGAAAAATCGCGCACCCTGACCCGCGCCTGGCAGGAAGAAAAAGAGAAGCTTGCCAGCGCCCAAAAGATCAAGGAACAGCTCGATGCCGCGCGTATCGAACTGGAACAGGCGCAACGCCGCGGTGATCTCACCCGCGCAGGCGAACTGGCCTATGGTGTGATTCCCGAGCTTGAACGCAAACTGGCCGAACGCGAAGCCAGCGAAGCTGCGGCCGGCAAGACGGCTGCCATGGTCGAAGAGGTGGTAACAGAAAACCACATCGCCCAGGTCGTCTCCCGCTGGACCGGCATTCCCGTGGACAAGATGCTTGAAGGCGAGCGGGAAAAACTGCTGCACATGGAGGAGGAGCTGGGCAAACGGGTGGTCGGTCAGACCGATGCCATCAAGGCGGTTTCAGCCGCAGTGCGCCGGGCGCGCGCTGGCTTGCAAGATCCCAACCGTCCACTGGGCTCGTTCATGTTTTTAGGCCCCACAGGGGTTGGCAAGACCGAACTGACCAAGGCGCTGGCCGAATTCCTGTTCGACGACGAACATGCCATGGTGCGGCTCGATATGTCGGAATATATGGAGAAACATTCGGTCGCCCGTTTGATCGGAGCGCCTCCGGGCTATGTCGGTTATGAGGAAGGCGGGGCGCTGACCGAAGCGGTTCGCCGCCGCCCTTATCAGGTGATCTTGTTCGATGAAATCGAAAAGGCGCATCCGGATGTCTTCAACATCCTGTTGCAAGTGTTGGATGACGGGCGGCTGACCGATGGTCAGGGCCGTACGGTGGATTTCCGCAACACCCTGATCATTATGACCTCCAATGCGGGCGCCGAATATCTGGTCAATCTCGGTGAAGACGAAGATGTCGACAAGGTGCGTGATCAGGTCATGGAAGTGGTCAAGGCCAGTTTCCGGCCCGAATTTCTCAACCGCATCGATGACATCATCCTGTTCCACCGCCTCAAACGTGACCAAATGGGGGCGATTGTCGACATCCAGATCAAACGGCTGCAAAAACGGCTCGATGATCGCAAGATCAAGCTGGAGCTGGACGATGCCGCCCGGGCCTGGCTGGCGGAACGCGGCTATGATCCCGCTTATGGCGCCCGTCCGTTGAAACGGGTGATCCAGAAAGCGGTGCAAGATCCGCTGGCTGAAATGCTGCTCTCGGGGCAGATTCGCGATGGTGAAACCGTCCATGTCTCAGCCGGCCGCAAAGGGCTGACCTTGAACGGAACGGTGGTCGCCGAAGCCGCCTAGCTGCCGGCCGTGCTGCTCTTATCACTGATTGCAGGCAGGGGATCGTTATACCAGCGGCCCCTGCCCGACCTTCATTGATAAAGAGTGAAAAACTCGCCTATGGTTATCCCATGGGCGACAAAGTCTTTGGTGCTAACGATTTGTCTGCGCAACCAACAAAGTCTCATACAGCTTCATAACGGCGTTTGTGACACGTTGTTGCGAGAATTTTTCACAGGCACGGCGATAGGCCTTTTGGGCTAATTGATCCCGCAGGGAGGCGTCTTTTGCCAATCTCATCATGGCATCAGTCAATTCTTGAATATTGCCAGGCGTCACCAACAGCCCCGTGTCCCCGTCTTCAATGGCATCGGTAAGTCCATAAATACGGGTTCCAATGGCAGGGGCTCCCGCAACAGCCGCCTCGATCACCGTACTGCCAAATCCTTCGCGATAACTCGGCAGGCAAAAGATATCCGCAGCCATTAAATAATGCTCGGGCGTTGGCGTATAAGGGACAAAGCGAACTTTGGGATTAGGCCCTGTCAGTGCCGCCAGTGTATCGGTCAGCCCTTCTTCATCAGGGCCAATGAAAACCAGTCCAACGGAACTGATTTGCTTGGCAACCTTGCTAAAAGCGTGGGCTAGGTCCAACACTCCTTTTTCCCGTTTTAGCCGGCCAAGATAGACGAATAAAAGTTCTTCAGCGCCGAAACCAAGCGCCTGACGAACGCGGCTGCGGATCTCGGGCTTGCGGCGAAAACGCTC
>WGBT01000236.1 GCA_015494185.1 Hyphomicrobiales bacterium
CCCCGGAAGAAGTCCACAACTTTACAGCTCTGTTTGAACGGACCACCCGTCACATGCTCGCTGAACTGCCCAACAAGGCGCGGCTCACCCTCTATTTGGGCGAACGGCACCGAATCGAACGAATCTGCGCAAAACACTGACCAATGACGGACAAACATCCCTCAATCAGGCAACATACGGCCACAATTTAGCACGCTTGAGATTCTATTAAAGCCCTTGGTATAAACTCGAAAGAAACATGACTTATGGGCACAGGGGAATGACAGCAGAATTGATATGCAAAAGCTGGCTATTGACCGTTCAGACAAGGCCGGTCAATATCTTATCCTGGAAAATGCCTCGTTGGCGTCCATCTGGTTTGCTTCCCGTGTTGCTCGGTGTCATGGCTTTGGGGCTGCTGCCGCCACAAGCTGCCCATGCGCAACTATCGGTTCTCAAATCTCTCACGAAAGCCCTCCCTGCAAAGCCCGCAAAAGACGCCAATATTCACAATATTGCCGTGCTCGGCCCAGACAACCGGCAACCTCTGCCGCAACACTATTCGGTTTTGCAGAACCGGATTGGCCTGCTTCACAATGCCCGCACCAATACGCTTTGCAGCGCGTTTTGTGTCGCCCCCAATGTAATTGCCACCGCCGCCCACTGTTTTTTCTCCCGTAAACGCGGCCAACCGCTCAATCTGTCGGGTTTTCGCTTCCGCTTCAGGCCGCTTGCCCGGCGGCAGCCCTCAGCCCGGCTTGAAGGCTATCGCTCCGGCCTGTCTCGGCTTTATATTGCCGCGGGCACCTCGGGGTTAAGGCGCCGTCCCCCCATTGGCGCCAGCCGCGACTGGGCGCTGGCCCGGCTCGACCGTCCCTACTGCCGCAACGGCTATCTTCCCCTCAAACCCATGTCCATTGAACAGCTTGAAAAAGCTTCCCGGCAGCGCAAAATCTTTCAGGTGGCCTTTCATCTTGATTTCAAAAACTGGCGGCTGGCTTATTCACAACCCTGCCGGATCAGCCGCAATTTTGGCAAGATGCGCTGGTCCAGTATCAAAAACCAGTTTCTTGATCCTGATCAGCTGGTGCTTCATGACTGTGACACGGCCGGCGCTTCCAGTGGCTCCCCCTTGCTGATGGAAACGCCGCAGGGACTGGTGGCGGTGGCAATCAATGTGGGAACTTACCAACAGCGTAACATCTTGATCCGCAATGGCCGAATCATCAAGCGCGGCCGCTATCAGACAATCGCCAACACCGCCGTCAATGCGCAAGCCTTTGCCGATCTGACGGATGCGGTGAGCCAAGCGCCCGTGATTGCCAGCTATCAAGACATTATCGCCATGCAGCGCCAGCTTGCCGCCCGCGGCCTTTATCGGGGCGCCATTGACGGCATCATGGGCGCCAAAATGGTCAAGGCGATCAAAAGCTTTCAACGGCAACAAAATTTCCCGGTCACAGGGCTTCCAACCAAACAGGTGATGGCCGCACTTGGCAAACAATCACCGCAAAGTCTTTCAACCCCGGCCATGGCCGCCTCGACCATGGCGGCAGTGAAGGCCAAAGCGCTTGACAAGAACCGCCTGATCATCTTGCAATTGCAACGTCAGCTTGCGGCCATGGGCTATTATAATGGGCTGATCGACGGCATTTTCGGCCCGCAAACCCAAAATGCGATTCGCGCCGCTCAGGCCCGTTTGGGCTTACCTGTCACCGGCATGGCCGATCTGCAACTGCTTGATAAATTATCGCAGTTTACAAACAAAGCCCAATAGAGCGGCCCCAACTCTTTGGCTTCAACGCCAATCAAACCCTTTGGTATTATCCGTCCTTGATTCCTCAGCTATGGTCTTGCTCCCGGCACGTCTTTATTCATCATCGGTAAGGGGGCGGGCCTGATCTGGTAACATGATTGGAATGCCGTCGCGAATTGGATAAGCCAACCGGGCCTGACGGCTGATCAACTCACCGGTTGCGGCATTGAAGTCAAGCGAGGCTTTGGTAAGCGGACACACCAACAATTCCAACAATTTGGGATCAACGCGATGCCGCG
>WGBT01000237.1 GCA_015494185.1 Hyphomicrobiales bacterium
ATGTGAAAGAGATCAGAAGATGGGGCCGTAGCTCAGTTGGGAGAGCGCGTCGTTCGCAATGACGAGGTCAGGGGTTCGATTCCCCTCGGCTCCACCACACCCAAAGCTGCAGCTTTTGACGAAAAGCGGGAGAACAAAGGAAGAGAAGGACTTACTTATTAAGAGGTTTTCTCTCAGCCCTAACCCAATTTTCAATCGTACCAACGCGTCCTATCCCGAACTCCTATGCCATTCAAATGCACAAAAAAGCTTCCAAGGAAGCTGGCCCACATCGCTTGAGGATCGATGATACAATACCCCAAGATCAATTACATCAAACCCAAGCCTTGCAAGCTCGCATGGCCTTCACGGCCGATGATGATATGGTCATGCACGGGTAATGCCAAGTCCTTTGGCCGTCTCAACGATCTGCCGGGTCATCTCGATATCGGCCCCGCTTGGAGTCGGATCGCCCGAAGGGTGGTTGTGAACCAAGACAATGGCCGAAGCCGATAATTCAAGCGCCCGCTTGCAAACCTCACGCACATAAACCGGGGTATGATCAATGGTGCCTTCCTGCTGCACTTCGTCAGCTATGATCCGGTTCTTCTTATCGAGAAAGATGATTCTGAACTGTTCCCGGGTTTCATGGGCCATCGCTGCATTGAGATAATCCAAAAGAGCCGACCATGAACGGATAATCGGCGTTTTTTTCAACTCTCCCTGTTTCATGCGCAGCGCCGCAGCACGGGTCAATTTCAGCTCAAAAATCACCGCATCGCCAACCCCCTTGACTTCCCGCAACAAATGTTCCGGCGCATTCAAAACCCCGGAAAAACTGCCAAACCGTTCGAGCAAGGCCTTGGCCAAGGGTTTGGTATCACCCCGGCGAAAGACACGGAACAACAGCAGTTCGAGGAATTCATAATCTGGCAGTGCGTCCGGTCCCGCTTTCAAGAACCGCTCCCGCAAACGCTGCCGGTGACCCCAATAATGTGGTTTCTGGCCGTCCTGAAAACCGCCCCGTTTACCACTCATGCAGCCGTCTCACCAAGCTCGGTCATTGCAGATGTTTGATAAGGCGGATGATGCAGCCCCTTGGGAGACAGGGTGAAGATTTCATATCCTGTCTCGGTCACGCCAACCGTATGTTCGAATTGCGCCGACAAGGAACGGTCCCGGGTCACCGCCGTCCAACCATCGCCAAGCACCTTCACAGAATGGCGGCCAAGATTGATCATCGGCTCAACCGTGAAAATCATCCCCGCTTCCAATGGCACCCCTTCCCCAGGTTTACCATAGTGCAAAATATTCGGGCGGTCATGAAAGACCTGCCCCAAACCATGGCCGCAAAACTTACGGACCACCGAACAACGCTGCGATTCGGCAAAGCTTTGAATGGCATACCCAATATCGCCCGTCGTCGCCCCCGGTTTGATCGCCTCCAACCCCAACTGCAAGGCGCGATAGGTGATCTCAATCAACCGCTCGGCCTTGCGTGAGATTTTGCCAACCGGATACATTCGGCTGGTATCCCCATGCCAACCATCCTTGATCAGTGTCACATCGATGTTGACGATATCCCCCTCACGCAGCACTTTCGGCCCCGGAATCCCATGGCAGACCACATGATTGATCGAGGTGCAAATGGATTTCGGAAAACCTCGATAATTCAAAGGGGCTGGAATGGCGCCGTGATCGAGGGCAAACTGATAGACCAGTTCATCGAGACGTTCGGTTGTCACCCCCGGCACCACATAAGGAACCAGCATGTCAAGGGCTTCTGCTGCCAGTCGTCCCGCCTTGCGCATGGCCGCAAAGGCTTGAGGACCATGCAGCGGTATGCCATGTTCGTTCAAAGGCGTTTGCAAAGTCGGAGATTGGGGCTGGTTTTGGGTCATGATATTGATATTTGTTTTCTGTCACCGCAAATTCATATCACGGTCTTTGCGCCTCTTTGCGCCAATGCGTTCCGTTTAAATTCTCACCTGAAGACGCCCGAATCAACACTTAAATTTCTCAAGTCTCATAAATGTAAAAGTAAAATCTATACTCGCTTCTGCAAACAATGTCAGATCCGTCCTTAGCTTCCATGGTAAGCGTTTTTGCATTTTCCCAAACTTTGTCAAGGGTGTAACCGCTTCGCGGCTGCTACAAGCGAGCGTGGAGTGCCACAGACACGACAGGGGCCTAAAAATGACGGCCCTTGACAAAGTTTGGGAAAATGCCAGTGTCTCACCATGGAAGCTAAGGACGGGTTTGAGCCAGGAATGAGGATAAGCTCGCGCACTCCCAGTCCAATGGCCAGATGAAATGTCGATTTTTCGCAACACATTAAAAACAGAGTTGGTTTTCAAGTAACACTGTTTATCGCCAACAACGATAAAACCTTGCGCAGGGTTTTGCAATCTGACAAAGCAAGTCGATAAGAATTTGGGGCATTTGCCCTCCCTCGAAACGCTCCCTCCTCCTATTCGACAACCTCCTGCAACAATGCCGCCACCGCCTTTTGGGCGGCCAAGCCGGTTTCTGGATCGTTGATCGCAAAGGCCACATTGGCTTCCAAAAAGCCCAGTTTTGAGCCGCAATCAAAACTTCTGCCATGATATTGAAAGGCTGAGAAGGATTGCGTCTTCAACAGCCGCGCCATTGCATCCGTAATCTGAATTTCCCCCCCGGCACCGCGTTCATGGCGGCCCAAAATGGCGAAAATCTCCGGCTGCAGAATATAACGCCCCATGATCGACAGATTGGAGGGCGCCTGGCCAACCGCAGGTTTTTCCACCATGTCCGTGATCTGCCACAAAGGTGCCGCCCCCTTCCCCAAGGCCACGATGCCATATTGATCGACACGGTCTTCGGGCACTTCTTCAACGGCGATCATATTGCCGCCGGTGGAAGCATAAGCCTCCAACATCTGCGCCAGACATGACTTCCCATTGGTTTGCACAATCACATCGGGCAACAGTAACGCAAAGGGTTCATTTCCTACAAGTTCGCGGGCACACCACACCGCATGGCCCAGCCCCAAGGGCTCCTGCTGGCGGGTGAAGCTGGTTTGCCCAGGTGCGGGCAACAGTTCTGCCAACAGCTCCAGCTGCGCCTGCTTGCCGCGGGCGGCCAGTGTTGCTTCAAGCTCGCTTTGGCGGTCGAAATGATCTTCGATCACCGCCTTGTTGCGCCCGGTCACGAAAATGAAATGTTCAATACCTGCCGCGCGCGCCTCATCCACCACATGCTGAATCAAAGGACGGTCATGCACCGTCAACATTTCTTTCGGCATGGCTTTGGTCGCCGGCAGAAAACGGGTCCCCAGCCCCGCAACCGGAAAACCGCTTTCCGGACGGGCTTTGGAGCAGGTTGGGAAGCAGAATTGATTGTGGTCAAAGGAGCCTCCATAGATTAAAATCGGCAATAATTGCGAGCAATTAACAAATCCTCAAGCCCCGCCAGGCTAACCTTGGGTCGTGTAATAATCATTAATCTCACAATCACAGTGTGGAAC
>WGBT01000238.1 GCA_015494185.1 Hyphomicrobiales bacterium
ACCAGGCATTGGCAGACTGATTGATCAGATAGACGGCGCCGGTTGTCAGGCTGGCCAGAAAGCTCATGATTGCAATCACGGCAACCAATGAGCGCCCGGCGACCGATCGCGGCGGGACGATGGGATTGCCGCCTTTGCGCAAGCTGTCCGGGGTTATGGCTTCGATCAAGCCATAAACCGGCGTCACAAACAGGCTTCGCAATAACCGCTTCATTCGTTGTTGCCTTCCCAATGCGCCCCCCCTGATCTCGTTCGAGAAGTTAACCTAGGGATAGCCCCAAGTCCCTCATTATAGATATTAGATATCATTTGATTGAATTATGGTTGCCTTGCCTTGCCTTGCCTTGCCTTGCCTTGCCTTGCCTTGCCCTTTCATGGCTGTCAGTTCCTGATCTGGACATGGCCATTGTGCAAAACCAACCGTGGAGCGCTGAATTGTTTGATGAGTTGATGATCATGGGTGGCAATGATCACCGATGTGCCCAAATGGTTGAGTTCGACGAACAGCCGCAACAGACGGTTGGCCATGCGTGGGTCCACATTCCCCGTCGGCTCATCGGCAAGCAATAGTTCCGGCTTACCAATCACCGCGCGGGCAATCGCAGCCCGTTGTTTTTCCCCGCCTGACAACACATGGGGATAGGCATGCATGCGCGCCCCCAACCCGACCCATTTCAAAAGCTCTGTAACATCTTCCCGATATTCCGAAACATTGCGTCCCATGACTCGAAGCGGAAGCGCCACATTTTCAAATGTCGTTAGATGGTCGAGCAGGCGAAAATCCTGGAAAACAATGCCGATACGGCGCCGCAATTCGGCCTGGGTTGTGGTATCAACGCCGGAAATATTGCGCCGAAACAGATAAATCCGGCCGCGAGTGGGATAAAGTGACATGAATAACAGCCGCAGCAAGGTCGTCTTCCCCGCCCCCGATGGTCCGGTGAGGAAATGGAACGAACCGGCCGGCAGATGGAAATTAATGTTTTTTAAAATCTCCGGTCCCTTGTCATAACGCAGAGAAACATTTTCAAATCTGATCACGTTGCAACGACCCCACAATTGATGACGGCTGGATAGAGTTCCGGTTGCAGGCAGTTTTTGCCAATCATTCGTGCTTTCATTTCATTTTCATTCAGCAATTTTATTTAGCAAATGAATCCGGCCAACACGAGGCTTCTGACGATAAAGTAAGCACTTTTCTGCTGAGCCAGTCCGTCTTCGCTCTTCTTGATTTACATTATCTTAAGGAACCTCGGATCAAACAACCTATCCCACCGCTTTTCTTGACCTGCCGCCCCTTTTCCGCGGCGACCATAGGCGATAGGCCAGGGAGGCGGTGGGGCAGTAATTGCTTACAAAGGTTCCTCAAGCGCGTTCTTAAGAAAAAAACGTTTACCCGGCTTCCGTGTGTTTCCTTAGTTTTTGAGGATATTTCTGAAAAAAGCGGCGGCAGTTTGTCTTGAAAATGGTGCTTGTTCCTTGTAATCCGCCACATTTTTGTCTGATGATGGTGATATCGCAAACCACAGGCGTTGTGACTTTGGAGATAGGATCTCATGATTGAGTGTCCAAACTGCGGCACACGGTATCGAGTTGAAGTGCCAGTCCAAGGGCATAAGATGCGGTGCGCCCGTTGCGCGGAAGTTTGGCATGCTTTTCCGATTGACGGCAGTCAACCAATCTCACAGCCCACGCTTGCTCCAGCGCCGTCGCCTAGCATGGTTGCACAAGATTCATCGGGCAATGTAACCACCAGTTCGGATCGGGCAGGGGAAGCCAGCCAACAACAAACTACGCAAAATGAGAATATACATGCCCGCAATCGGACCATAAGCCAGCCCGTTTCGGATGCTTCGCCTTCAGCCCAGTCAGACGCACATATAGGGACGAGTGCAACGCCAAACAACGCCATGCCGCCGTCAACGGATTTGCCTTTAACACCAAAGGGCAACAACCAGCATGAAGGAAAGGCAGCGGTGTCCAGCCCCATCTCTTGGGGTCATCATGCAGCCACGGCTTCAGCAGGCGGCGTTTCCCAGCCTCGGTTTCAGTCTCAGCAGCATCTCCAGCCCCAAGCCGCCGCCAATACGAATCTGGTTACAGACAAGGATAGGGGCAAGGAGATGGGGCCGGTTGTGCAGCATTTGCATGATCAAACAGATGCCCCTTCTGAAAGGGCCGGTGAAACTGTTGGGCGCTCCCGTCCGGGTCAAGCTCTCATGCAAGCTCCCAAAAAGCTGCATCGGTCTGAGCT
>WGBT01000239.1 GCA_015494185.1 Hyphomicrobiales bacterium
CGCTGCAGCCGCGTGAGCTGCTTGAAGTGTCGATGATCCGTTCATTGGCAGGAGAATTGATCGAGGGAACGATCACCAAAAACCGGCCATTTCGCGCCCCCCATCATTCGGCAAGCATGGCGGCCATCGTCGGCGGCGGCACCAAACCGCGGCCCGGTGAAGTGGCGCTTGCCCATCGTGGGGTTCTGTTTCTGGATGAATTGCCGGAATTTTCCGCGCACGTGTTGGATGCCATGCGTCAGCCTTTGGAAAATGGTGAGACGACCATTGCCCGCGCCAATCACAGGATTTCCTATCCCTCGCGTTTTCAACTGGTGGCGGCGATGAACCCTTGTAAATGCGGCCGGGCCTTCGAGCCAGGTTATGCCTGCCCACGTGGCAAATCTTGTGTGGAGCGCTATCAAGCGCGGGTGTCGGGTCCGCTGTTGGATCGCATTGATTTACAAATCGAAGTTCCTGCCGTTACCGCCTCAGATCTGGCGCTTCCAGCGGCGTCGGAAGACAGCAAAACAGTGCGCAAGCGGGTTCTGGCGGCGCGCAAACGTCAGCAGGAACGCTATAGTCGATTGGCCGAAAGCGAACCGGCGGCTGCCATGGTTGCAACCAATAGCGAATGTCCGGCATGGTTGTTGGATCAAGTCGCTGCTTTGGGCAAGGAGGCCCAATGTCTGTTGCAGCAAGCCGCAAGCCAATTGAGCCTGTCGGCGCGGGGCTATCACCGTTGCCTGCGGGTGGCGCGCACCATAGCGGATTTGGATGGCGCCGATCAGATCGGCCCGGCGCATATTTCCGAGGCATTGAGCTATCGTGGTGAAACCTTGCGCCGTCCGCAATGAAACCGGTCGATATTGAAAGTTTTATTGGGAATGTTTTGCACTTCAATCTGTCGCGCTGCAGCAAGAGGGAACCGAGATCATATCATGATTTTGTCATGCTGGCTGTGGACATGATGCGATTGACTTCGATATAAGCATGCGAGGGGAAAAGTGGCTGCACTGAGATTATCGGGGTGGTTGGTCTAACACTTTAATGGTGATTTTGTCTTTCTCACACTCTTGAAGTGCCGACTCTGACCATCTGTTTTGCAGCATGTATTGGGGGCGTAAAAGTACAACCTTTGCGAATCGCCCCCTAGGAAGAGGGGATCGTCCGGAATGCAGTATTTGACTGCGGTCATCATCGGCTTACCGATGTTATCGGCGCTTGCCGGACAATTGTTGGGGGCCATACTCGATCGGCAGGTGGCTCGGCTGAGCATTTTCTTATTGGGTTTAACGACCCTGCTTGCCGCGCTCAATCTTTGGCACAGTGTTACCACGGGAACAACGGAGCAACTGGCGCTTGCCGATGATTGGGGCATTTTGCTATTTGATCCCCTCAGCGCCTTGATGCTGTTTGTGGTCGCCTTGATCAGCTTGATCGTCCACATTTATTCGAAACGTTACATGGCCGAAGAGTCCGGCTATGTCCGTTTTTTCGTGTTGCTGGACTTGATGACCACAACGCTGCTTGCCATGGTGGCTGCCGGTGATTTGATCACCCTTTTGATCACATGGCACTTGGTCGGTGTTTTGCTTTATTTGCTGTTGGGTCAAGATACCCGTAGCCATACCGCTTATCGCTACGCTTTTTGGACCTTGTTCACTTATCGGTTTGGTGATCTTCCCTTGGTGCTGGCCGCTGCGCTCCTCTATAACGCCTTTGGAACCTGGTCATTGCCAGAAATTTTTGCGGCCATATTGGCGAACCCCGCTCAACACACCGTTTTCGGCTTTCCATTGCCCTATGTGGTGGCCGCCTTGGTGGCTCTTGCCGCTTTTGCCCGATCCGCGCAATTTTTGCTTCATACATGGCTGCCTTATACGATGAGCGGTCCAACCCCGGTCTCGGCTCTCATGCATGCCGGGATCGTCAATGCGGGGGGCTTCCTGGTCAACCGATTTGCTCCTGTCTTTGTACACTCTGACGGGGTTTTGCATTGGATGTTTGTAGTTGGCCTGGTAACCGCAATCGTTGGCTCGGTCTTGATGTTGGCCCAACATGACATCAAAAAGTCACTGGGCTATTCGACCATGGGCCAGATGGGATTCATGATCATGGAATGTGGGGTGGGCGCCTTTTCTCTGGCGATCTATCATCTCATTGCCCATGGGGTGTTCAAGGGAACCCTGTTTTTGGGATCAGGAAGTATCATCAATCAGGCGCGGACCGATGATGGGGTGCCCAAGAAAGACCTTTATACCTTTGTCGTTGACCGCAAACCAGCACCACAGCGGCGCCCCTGGTTATTGATGGCAGCTTTCACTTTGGTTGTCCCAGCGGTCATTTTGTTTTTTGCTCACTATTTTGTCGAACAAAATTTCTTTGAAAAACAGGGGGCGATCATCCTATTGTTTTTCGGTTGGATGACCGGTGCTCAGTTGATGTTCGCCACCCATCATATGCAAACAGAAAATGTCTTTCGTCAGTTTGCGCTTATCTTGGTTTCATTTACGGTGGTGGTTATTGGCTACACATTCATCGCCCATGCATTTGAATTGTTCTTATATCCGGATCCGGCCTTCCGTGCTCAGATTCATGCTGCAGCTGGAATCGATCTTAATTTATTTACAATTCTGGCATCGGTAATCGCCGTTGTTATCGTCATGGGGTGGTTGTTGACCTATTACACTGAGATCAAGCGGCCGCGGGCGCGCAACTGGTCACGACAGATTCGACATAAGCTCTATGGTGTTATTTCTCGGGAGTTTTATGTTGGGGCCGTTTACAATGAAATTGCGCGAAAACTCATTAACGGTGCGGACAAGCTTAACGCAATACTGAGGTGGCGGTAAATTATGATTAATTATTTAGCCAATATGGGCGATTATTTATATTTGTTAATCACGGCGCTTTTTTTGCCTTTGTTTCCGCTCAATATTTTATTTCATGAGATGTTTGCTCGCTTTTCAAGCCGTTTGATTCGCAGTTTACTACTGTTGTTCTGGCCGCTACCAGGACTTGCTTTGGTTGGACAGTCGCCAGATTTGGAGCCACCAGCTTGGCTGCTCAGTTGGGCTTTGGGCAGTTCCATTTTGTCGGCTTATCGAAGTTTGGCACTCCGCGATGTCGCCATCTGGATCAGCTTTTTGGCAACATCCGCTTGGGCGTTGCTGTGGGTCATCCGAGAGGGGGGTATGAGTTTCCCCTATCCGTCCTATTTGTTGGCGGTTGCCATCAGTTTGCCATTGGTTCTGCTAACCCTTCTTACCGGCCATATTGAACGCCAATTCGGCGGTGCGCATATCGCTTTGAAATTGCAGCTGGCAGCTCGAACCCCACGCCTTGCGGGGTTGTTCGTTGCTGCAGTTTTAGCAGTCGTTGCGACACCAATCTTTCCAACATTCTTTGTCCTTTTAAAAATGATCACAGGGAATGTGGCCCAAGCCCCTGCCATAGCGGCGGTCATATTATTGGTCTGGCTGTTATGGAGTTGGTCAGGCGCCCGTATCCTGCAGGGGATTATTGTTGGCGGAACAGCACAATCACAAGCGATTGATCTGAACTTGATCGTCACCTGGAGTTATGCACTTGGTTTGATTGGCCTCGCTGTGGCTGGATTAGGGCTTGGAGGGGTGCTGCTATGAACTGTACTTTAGGTCGTCAACTAAGCATCCGGTCACGGGTCTATGTTGCAGGGAAACCTGTTCCGTTTTTTTGGCCGATGCGTTCTTTCATTCATCATAACCCTTTGCACGGATTGGAGGGATTGCCCTTCCCAGAAGCCGCAAAAATCGGATCTGAGCTGTTCCATGGGAAAAGCTTTCTCAGTCGCCGCCAATATCAAAAATATCTGAAGGCGGGCGAGATTCGCCAGGCGGATTTGCATACACAAGTGAACGCGTTTTGTGCTTCCCATCCAGCGATTGCCAATATTGATTTGAGCCGCTGGGCTGAAACCTTGCTGTGTCAGTTCAAGGAACCGCTTTTTCCAGAAAAGCGGCTGGTGACGGCTGAGCAGATCTATGCCCGTTTACATCAGCAGACGGATCATCAGGATGAGCTTGGCAACTCAGATTTTCTCCCCTCTTATTTGCGTGGAGAACTGCTTGGCGATCGGCCTGTCTATGATGCTCTTGATGCGCTTTATGACAGTGATATTGGGGCGCGCTTGAACGAACAGGTGGTGCGGGCTTGTCTCGACTTTTTTGATGAAGGGCAGTCGGTTTGGGTAATGCCCAACCGAAGCAAGGGCTTTTTTGCAGCATGGCGCGATGTGGCGCCTTGGCGGGTGCGGCGGTTGTTGGCGAAAATTGAGGCCACACAGCAAGGTCACAGCGAATTAACGCCAGAACAGGTGATTGATTACGTCATGAAAGCTCTTGAAGTGCCCGAAGAGCTTTGGACCAAAACCTTTACCCGCGAACTTGCAGCCCTTCATGGTTGGGCCGGTTTCATTCGTTGGCGCTCACAGGCCAAACATTATTATTGGGCGGAAAATTTCCCTGGTGATCTTGTCGATCTGTTGGCGATACGCCTGACTTTGGCGATGGTTTTTCTGAATGAAAGGCGATATAAGCGCCTTCCCAAAACACAGCAAGCGCTCAAGGCGCTGATCGAAAACCATCCCCATGAAACCTATTTGCGGTTGGAGCTGAACAGCGGGGAGATATTGCCAAGCCAGGTGCGTGTCGTCGAAGCTGTTTTGGCATACGGCCGCAGCGCCCAAATCGAGCGGGTTTGCACAACCTATATTGTGGAAAAACGCGCCAAACAGGCAGATTTGATTACCGAAAGATTGAAGGCGCTTGCAAAACAATGCGAGGCGGAAAAGGCTCTAGACGATTTGTCTAAGGAAGAGTTTGCTCGGTTACTGGATATTCTCATCACCCTTGAAGCCCAAGAGGGCATGATCTGGTTGCGCGCCATGGAGGCCAAAGCGCTTAATGATTTGGTAAAACAGGTCAATGTTGAGCCCCCATCGCCACGGGTAAAACGGCCTTTTGTTCAGGCCGCCTTCTGCATCGATACCCGTTCCGAACGCATTCGCCGGCATTTGGAGTCGGTGGGTGATTATCAGACTTTTGGGATCGCTGGCTTTTTTGGTGTGCCGGTGAGCCTGATTGAACTTGGTAAAGGAAGCGAGGCGCATCTGTGTCCGGTTCTGCTCACCCCTAAAAACC
>WGBT01000240.1 GCA_015494185.1 Hyphomicrobiales bacterium
CAATGAAGACAGCGTGGGGCAGGATTGGTTGCCACAGCCGGTGCAGCGGAAACAGATCCTGCCCATCGGCACCATAACCATGAAGCAAAACGATCAGTTGTTTGACCGGTGTTTTCAAGGCGGGGGCACGGGGGCCCTCAAGGGTTTTGCTGGACATGAAAAATCGCTTTCAAATCAAATAGTTTTTATCAAGGGGAATCGTGTTTGCAGAGCTCGCTCCTTTGCTCAATAGATAATGCTAGACCAGCCCTTTCTTTTCATGGTTCGACACTGGCATTTTCGACAGGTTTGTCAAGGACCGGCATTTTAAAGCCCCCGCCGTGCCTCTCGCCTGCGGGGCTCCCGCCACTCCACGTTCGCTTGTTTTAAGCCCCTGTCATGCCGAGAAGCCTCGGTGGCCTCACCGCATTCCACGTTCGCTTGCAGCAGCCGCGAAGCGGTTTTATCCTTGACAAACCTGTCGAAAATGCAAAAACGCTCACCATGGAATGTAAGGACAGGTGCAGGCCGGAAGGTGACATCAAACCTGCCACTGTCTGTGAACTCAAGGGCAGATTTTTACGGTTTACATCCGCCCCGGCAGGCAGTGTCAGATCCGTCCTTGCCTTCCGTGGTAAGATAGTGGCATTTTCCTAAGAACTGGGAATGAGGGGCCGTAAGTTTTGGCTGACAGCAAGTCTTGAGAAAGGCAAATTTTTGAAAAAGCAATGAGTGAAACGTTCTTTAAAAAACAAAAAAATGTTTTTGGCGAACCCCTTGCCCCCTGTTCTGAGCAGCCACTTACCGGTTTTTTCCGTACTGGGAGTTGTCACACGGCGGCCAATGATTTTGGTATGCATACGGTCTGTGTTGAGGTCACCGCAGCCTTCTTGGCCTTTTCGAAAGCCCATGGCAATAATCTGTCGACACCGCTGCCGGAATATGGTTTTCCGGGGCTTGAGCCGGGGGATCGCTGGTGTTTGTGCGCGGCCCGTTGGAAGCAGGCTTTCGAGGCCGGGCAGGCGCCGCGTGTGATACTTGCAAGCACCCCTGAGAATACCTTGCAAGTCATCGAATTGGATGATCTGAAGCGTTATGCGCTCGATCTTAGCTAGCCGTTGCGTTCTAAGACCGGTTGGACCAGCACTGTTTGGCCTGCTCGTTGGCGGATTATCAGCCGCAGCCTTTGCTGTCTTTGTTGTCCCTGCCAATGCGTCTGATCAGGCTGCGGAGACTGCTCGGGAATGCTGGCCCAAACAGGCGGCTCGAGCCTATCGTGTTGCCCGGGTGATCGATGGTCAGACCTTGCAACTTGAAACCGGGGCAAAGGTTCGCCTGATCGGAGCCTTGCCACCCTTTCCACGGCGGTGGAGAGCTTTTGACCGCTCAAGTCTTTCTGCAAAGGCCAAACGGGCGCTGCAAGAGATTGTTCGCGGGCGGCGGGTGAAACTTGCGGTAACGGGGCGCCCAAAAGATCGTTATGGTCGGCTTTTGGCCCATGTTTGGGTTCTTGAGGAGACAAAAGCGGCATCGGGGCGGGCGCAGAAGGCACAAAACATGATCTGGGTTCAGGGGGAGCTGATCCGTCAGGGGCTGGCGCGGGTCTATTCCTTTCCCGACAACCGCGCCTGTGTTCGTCAATTGCTGGCTCTGGAGGTGCGTGCCCGGCGCAATCGCCTGGGAATCTGGCGCACCCGATTTGCCTTTGCGGTGCGCGATGCTACCCGGCCACACGCGCTTTACCGCTATATCAACCGCTTTGAGATCATTGAAGGGCGGGTTCATAAGGTCGCCCACACCCGGAAATGGAGTTTCCTCAATTTTTCTGAGAACTGGAAGCAGGATTTCACCCTTATGGTGCCCGCGCGAGCACGCCGCCGCTTCAAGCGGGCGGGGATTGATCTTGATAAGCTGGCTGGGCGCCGTGTCAGGGCTCGCGGCTGGTTGGAAATCTGGAATGGGCCGCTATTGAAGCTCACTCATCCGGAACAATTGGAACTTTTACCCGAGCCTGAGCCATTTCCCATTTCCGCAGCTTTTACCGAGTCGAATGCCGTGGAAATGGACGAGATCAATGCGCTTTTACCTAACTTGCCAAAGTCCCAAGGTGATCGGATGGGAATGACGCCTGCCGCTTTTCTTCGTCACAAGGCTAAATCCAAGGGCGGGTCTCGCTGAGTTTGGCTTCGAACCGATCAATGGCGGCCTTTTTCTTCAGCGTCAAACCAATGTCATCGAGCCCCTCCAGCAGACATTGCTTGCGAAACGGATCGATATCGAAATGGATCACCTCCCCATCGGGACGGTGGATTTCCTGGGCTTCGAGATCTACTGTCAGGGTTGCATTGGCGCCGCGTTCGGCATCCTCCATCAGCTTATCGACCTCGCTTTGCGGCAGCGTGATCGGCAAAATCCCATTCTTGAAACAGTTGTTATAAAAAATATCCGCAAAACTTGGGGCGATAATGCAGCGAAAACCAAAATCAAGCAGCGCCCAAGGCGCATGTTCCCGCGAAGAACCACAGCCGAAATTCTCCCCTGTGACAAGAATCGTGGCGTTCTTGTAAGCGGGCTTGTTGAGGACAAAATCGGCAATCTCTTGCCCTTCGGGGGTGCGGCGCATTTCTTCGAACAGATGCTGGCCGAGCCCGGTGCGTTTGATGGTTTTGAGAAACTGTTTCGGGATGATCATGTCGGTGTCGACATTGATCATCGGTAAGGGCGCTGCAACGCCTGTAAGTGTGGTGAATTTTTCCATATCTGTGCGATAGCAAACTCATGGCTCCACGACAAGCCGCCAAGAGGCGATTTGATGAAAGCGGCAATTTCATGTGTTTATACCAAGAATCCTTGGCATTACGTGCAGATGCGGTGATTTATCACATTGGTTGGCTGGCTTTCAATGCTTCTGCATGTTATATTACCCGTCCGTAAAGAATTATTCATATTGAGATGCCTGGGGAAGATGATCA
>WGBT01000241.1 GCA_015494185.1 Hyphomicrobiales bacterium
CCACCCCTCCCAATCCATTGACGGCGTGAGGCGCCGCATTCTTGCTTTTTTGCGCCGCCAGCCGGTCGGCAAGGGCTTTGAGACCATCAACGGCATGATTATTTTCGCTGTGAATGATTTGCGACGCCGATTCTTGTCGTGGGAGATCCGGCCCGGGCAGATCGAAATTCACCCGGTCGCGATGATCCCGATGTTCTGTCGTCACAGCCTCATCTGCATCATCCGTTGCACCAAATGGTTTGAAATCCGCACTATAACCGTTACTTGCGGCAAGCCTTTGGGCCAAGGTCGCGGCAACCTCATCCTCATATTCTTCCTGCTCCACCGTTGGGGCATGCGCCGCAGTGGCTCTGATCTCATTCTCACCGGTACGCAACATATCCTCGAAAGAAGAAGCATGACCATTTGTGGGAGATGTTGCCCCGTCATGACCATTGCCATTCATGGCCCCGCTCAGACTGTCAGAGGGCTCTTGCTCCACAGGCTTGGCAGCCTGCCCATCCCCCCCTCTCTCAAAGCCATTGAGGTCATCGAAAATGGTGTGTCCGTTGACATCCCCTCCCCTCTGAGCGCCGGCTTTGTCTGATTGGGCAGAGAAGACAGGTTCCGTTTTCGTCTGGTCCGTTGGCGCAGCAGAAGCCGCCTGAAGGGAAGGCTCAATATCCACATCGCTTACAGGATCCTTGGCATAGCGGGGACCGATGCCCAGCTCTTTCAGCCCCTTTTCAATCTGGGCCAATTCAAGCTTATGACGCAATTCACGCTCTTCCCGTTCCCGCTGCAATTGCTCTTCCCGTTCCCGGCGCAGCATCTCATCACGTTGCTTCTGTTCGGCCTCTTTCTTGGCAGCCAACTCCGCCTGACGGGCCTTTTCAATCGCAGCCGCCTCCAGGGACACGTTGCGAACAAGCTCAGACCAGGCCCCATCATAAAAGCGATACAACCGGAACACATTTTCATTGGCAAAACGGCTGTTCTGACGGCGCAATTTATGGCGCACAAAGAAATTGCTCAGACCAAACAGATTGATAATGAACAGCCCCCGCTTGACCACCCCCTTGCCTTCGAGCGCGGCAAACAAAGTGGCCAGATAACGGGCATCCTTGTCTTCCGAGTTCAGCGGAACGGCCGCATAATAATCACCGCCAAAATCAAAAATCACATGCTGAAGCTGCTCGAACTGTTTTTCCTGCTCCCCATGTGAGACATGATAGTAGTCGAGCAACAAGCCGCGCAGCGTCTCAGCCCGCGCCTGGGCAACCAGATTCTTCAGCTCCCGGAATTTATAGATCGGCCGATTGATGGAAACCAGCAACAGGCAAAAATCGACAAAAATCGCAACGAAAAGCGGAATATAGTCACGATGTCCCAACCCCGGTGACTGTTCGAGAAGGGCTGCGGCCTCTTTACTGTTTTTCCCCGCCTTTTGCACTGCCTGGCGCTGCAATTCACGCAATTCATCCGGATTGGGGGGCAGCTTGAAGGTCAATAGGCCAGTAAACGAAGTCGTCAAACGCCGAAAAGCTTCAATGATGGCTTCCGAGCCCTCAACGGCGGCGACCTTCGGATTCTTGATAACCGGCAGGCTGTCGATTGCCCGCACCACTCCCATCAGTGCGGATTGCAAATGCGGATCAGGGCAACGGAAAGTGCCGCCGCGGCCATTGGGAAACACGCTTTTGGCAGCCCGTTCTGCAAAACTATCACGATATTGTTTGAGCTGCGGGTCCGAACGCAGACTGTTGAAACGATTGATCGTCAGCGAAATCCGCCGCGAAACATCCTTCAAAAAGGCATTACGGGTGCCGGTTTTGGGATCGATGATCTGCCGGCCGGTTTTGGGGTCTTTTACCGCCCCTGAACTGATCAGTTTGAGATCGTGATTGAGCGCGGCGATATCCTGCTTGATCTTGGCGATACGGCTGCCAATGAATTGCGCCGCAACATTGAAACTTGCCGCATCCGCATCCCGTAACCGGCGCCGCGGTCCGTCACCGGGGCGGCTGTTGGGACAGGTGTTACCCTTTTCACGTTCCTGGATCGCCTTGTTGCTGGACAAAACCGTCAGCGCTGTCAGCGTCTCAGCCAGTTGTTCAAGCCGCGTCTGGCCGGTTTGCAAAGCCCCTTGCACTGTGGTGACCGCAGCTTCCGCAGACCGTGTCGCCTCGGACCGGGCCTCGAGGAATTTCCAGTAAAACCCAAACCCAAAGCCGACCGAAATCAGTGTCAAAAAGATATAGCCCGCGATAAACAGGGTCCGCATCCACCAGGTCATATCGGTGAACAGCTGATCCAGAATATAGATGATCATCAGCATCAGCATCGCCACCGCAAAGCCAATCGCCAGCATCATCCCCAAACCCAAATCCTGGGTTCCGGCATTGGCGCGGATCAGCTCGAGCATCCCGGTATAGGTCGCCAGCCAAGACAGCGAAGCCAGCCCGATGATCAGGGCGGTTTTGATGCTCCAGTTGACAAAACCGCCCACGCCCCCCTGGCGTGACGGCTCCCCTTCCCCCAACGCTGCAATGATGCGGTCGGTGCGGTCAGCCGACAAAGCGGCTTTATCAATCGAAGACGTCACGAAATCACTCCCATTTCGGCGTTTGCCTGAAAGCCACGGTGGCACGGCCCAATGACATTATCCGTACCTGTTGATCTTTGAGCCCTTATGATCTTTTTGCTGATCTTTCGCCCCACTGGCCGCGCCCCTCTAATTCCGGCGGCAAACGCTTGATTATTTAGCCACAAATTCCAACTGCCTATTAATATGGGCGATGCCATGATGAATGGAGGCTGAACAAGGTTTCATTGACCCTGTGGTAAACTTTGCTCGCACATTTCTTGTTGGTGTAGCTCCAACGGCAACCTTGCAGTCCCTGCTCACCTGATTCGTCAGTATTTGCCTCCGCGAACCCCGAACAACCTTATCGGCCCTCTCTCAGACCGAAACCTGTCCTTGCATTCCATGGTGAGCGGTTTTGCATTTTCCCACCCTTTGTCAAGGACCCCCTTTGGCGGCCGCGAAGCGGTTACATCCTTGACAAAGGGTGGGAAAATGCCAGTGTCTCATCATGGAAAGTAAGGGCGGATCTGACACCGTCTGCGCGTAAAACCTCAGACTTTTCCCATTATTGTTATCGACACAAAACCTGATGATCCGGCTTTGCCTCCATCTTCGCGCCTGTTAACTCGATGCAAAACTTCACCAGGACTCATCACTGGTTAGCGGATAGAGATTTTTTGCGGCACGACTATGACACCGCCATGGCATCAGAAAGGCAAATGGCTCAGGGGTTGTTGCTGGCGGCCATTTGAGCGGAATCCGGTGTCATTTTGCTTGTAACAGGCAAGCCCTGTTTGGGTTTTCTCGAAAGCGCTTCCAAATCGGTCAGCAAAATATTCAGCAAAGGGGAAAGGGTGCGGCCGGAATAAATGTCGCGGCCCAAAAGCTCGCCTGGTGTGGTGCGGCCTGTCCCAATCAGGGCAACATAAGAATAGCTGCGTCCATTGGCGAACTGAATGCCTCCCGCCGTCCACAGATCCACGGTATCAAAATTCGATGGATCAGGATCACCGGTTCCCCGGGTGCCGGTCTTGGCAATATGAAGGGCCACTTTGGGATTGTTTTCAGCACACCACTGATGAATGAATTTCAAAGTGCCATGACGGCGCCTTTTGCGGCGGCTTTCATGATGACAAAGCGGCGCCGAGAGCAGCCGTTTGATGGTTTCATAACCTTCGGGACGAATCGGCAAACGGGCAGGAACAATAGAGGGCTCCTCACCGGTCTCATTGCTGTTGGCCACGGAACTGCGATCGAATTTATCAACCAGCGACGGCAATGGAACAGCCTGATGGGCCCGCCCCGTCAACGCCGCCAAAATGACCGCCGCCATATGATGCACTTGCCGCGGACTTCCCATGAGATGCCCCCGGGCAATCGCTGCGGCCGGATAGTAGCGGCCTTCTGCCGTGACCGGCAGATTGAGCCCAAAATTCTGTACCAGACGAATGAGATTGCCTTCACCGATCCTGTTCAGGCGCCATTCCAGCGGTTCATTGAGAGAACAGGCAAAGACCACCTCGGGTTTGCGTCCCAAGCGCCGGTTACCCCTCCGGCAAGTCTCCAGACCACGGCGGGGCGCACGCGGGTCGACATAGACCGTCTTGGCGGTATCCGTATTGTCATTGCCAATGGCCACCGCGGCAATCATTTTCCCCGCAGAAGCCACCGCGCGGCCTTCCTGGGAGGGATCATAATAACCGGTTTGCTTGTCAATCGCGGATTGGGAACCGAAATAGGCGGCGTTCGCCGTCCCCTCGAAATAGCGCACGATACGGCCCTTTTCATCAGCCGCTACCAGCACGATATCAGGCAGTTTGGGCGCCTTTCCAGACCGGTCGGCAAGCACGGCTTTGACATCCAACGAATAGCGTGGATTGAGGCGTCTTTTGTTAACCGCCTGAAGCTTTGAAAGCGCCGCGAGGACTTTTTCACGAAAGGCCAGATTTTCCACCGCATCGAGAGTAACATGCACCCCCTTGACATAAAGCCGCCAATTATAGCCGAAAGTTTGCTTCATCTGGGCGCGCACCCCATATTTTGCCGATGGCAGCAAGGCGTTGGCACGCCTAATCGGATTGGCGCTGACCAGCAGTTTTTGCTTTTTGCCAAACGGCAGCGCAACCATGGTGTCCTCATCTTTCCATGGCTCAGGCGGGGTGCCAGCCAGCGTTGTCAGCGCCGCCATTTCCGTCAACTGTTCTGCTGGCGAGGACACCAGGGCGCGGACACATTGCCCGGCACGTTTTTCCACCAGCCGGCGCCAGTGCCGCAACCGCAAGGCATTGAGTTTTTCACTGCCTTTGAGAACGATGATCGGATAGTTCACCGCCGAAGCTAAAATATATTGCTCGGCCCGGGTTAGCTCGCTGGCAGGCTTTTTGAAAATCGTCAAAGCGGTTTGCTCAATGCCATAAAGCGGCTGCCCCCCCGTGCGCTGCCCCATCGGCAGATGATTGGCCGCCCAACGCTTCAAAGGCGCATAATCCCCCTCTCCTATCAGCATGCGCTGAATCACTGGCGCCACCCACCAT
>WGBT01000242.1 GCA_015494185.1 Hyphomicrobiales bacterium
GTCATCTCCCGCGAAACTTCCTCAACGGCCGCCTCGGCGATCATATCAACGCCGTCATGACCGTCGTAGGCTGAACTTCCGCCTCCTCCTTAAATGGCTGAGGAAAATTTTGGGCCGATATCCTGTTGGCAATCCGGGCTCTCAGCCAACCCAAACCCCCCGTAATTCAGGCTTGTTAAGAGGGGTCGAAATAATGTCACCTAACTGGTTCAGCCAGGAGAATTTATCGGTCAGCTGACTGAGTGAGGTGTTGAAAAGCGATTCTCAAAACTGCTGGCGCCAGCCAGGGGAGATCACCAACTCGGTATGGTTGAATAATACCCATCGCCGACCGGCTCCGCGCCGTGATGGTGGCGGATTAATAGCCCAGCTTTGCCAGCCGGGCCTTGAGGTCTTCAACCCCATTGAGCCAGTCAGGATTGGGGACGCCGGCACCTGCCGACATGAGCTGGAAGAGCTCGGAATTGTCCTTGTCAAGCACCCTGTCGATTGCAGTCAAAGCTTTGGACACAAGCGCCTTGGCTTCTGCACTATTGTGCAGCTTTTTCTGGCGGACGCCGATCAGCCACTCCTCGGCCAGTTCCTTTGTCCCTTTGCGTCCCTTGCCCATCAGCGCCAGTAACACTTCGGCAGCCGCCAGGATCTCAAAGCAGTCGTCAACCTGCATATAACCGGTTTGATTTGATTGCAGAACCTCTTGCAGCGCCGAGAGGTCCTCGGTCGGCATCAATACGCCGTTCAGCCAGTCCTGTGCCTGATCGTTGCCAAGAGTGCCGAACTCGCCAATGACGGCGGGCGAACCGGGTATGGTTGACATCAGAAACTGCTTCAATTCCTTGTTCAGATCGCCATTGTCATCATAGGACTGCGGCGGCAGGCCCAGGAACCGCTCACGCAATTCATCTTCAATTAGCCAGAAGCTTCGCGGCCCAACTCTGGCGCGGGCTTCGTCACAGTCTTTTTTCTTCACCTTTTTTCTTCTGCTTGGATCAAATGTTTCTTTGTCACTGCAATCTATGTATTCAATCTGATACTCATCCAAATCATGCCCCGCTCCCATATCAAGACATCGATAGAAGGGTTTCATAACTTCACTGGAAATGCGTGCATGTCCTATGACTGTCCAGCGGCGCCCAATTACAGTGGGATATATTTCAGATTTAAATAGAACCGGTGATTTTACAATTTCTTCCAATGAAGAATCACAATTCCCACAATAGTCAAAATACGCAAGGAGATGTCCATAACAGAAAATCTGTGCAAAGGTGTATTCTTTATCTGTCAATGGGATCCTTACAATATCACCGTCTTTGACGTCCCCTTCCATCAGATTGAACATCGTTATAACTTTAGGCATGATATTGTCCTTGACTGAAAAAGTTTTGTTTCTGTATTGCATGATAATGCCGGGCCCAACGCATTGGGCCCGGTCATTTTTGTGGTTTAGATTATGGCCGACCAAATAAGGAAAGCGCCCGATTGATGAAATAGGCTCTGGCTGGGTTTAATGAACTGATGCCGTTGATCTTGTTGGCTGAAGTCCCCCCTGTGCTTTGCGCACCACCATAGTTTTCAATCAGCATCTGTTCTCGGCCACGGATTGCAGCATATTCTCTGCTTGCCTTATCAAGGGTAGCGGCCTGAAAACCTTGACCATTCAATGCAACATGTCCCCTGTCGCGTCTGTTAACAATGTTTTGGCCATCCGTCGCAGGATTTCCATAACCGCTTGTGCGCCCGCTGTAAACCTTGTAGCGGGTTCTGGTTGGGTGCCTCTTGGTATAAGTTGCAAAGAACAGATTCTGCCGCACAGCACGGTCAACGAGGACACCGGTGACGTCACGAAGTGTCGCGAGAAGGTCAATCAGTTCGCCATCCTTGATCAAATTACCGCGCCGCCAGGCTTCCAGGGCTGCGGCTTCCACTGTTGAGGCGATGGCGCGCATCTGGCTGCCGATCAGTTCCCTGTTCTGGTAGAGATAGATGGCCCCAAGGCAAAGCGCCA
>WGBT01000243.1 GCA_015494185.1 Hyphomicrobiales bacterium
GGGCATATCCCAAAAAGAAAGTAAAACGCAAAACACGGGAAAAACGGCGGCGCCATTTGCAAGCCCGTCGTAAGTCTACACGCGCTCGAACAAAATGCAAATTTCCCTGGAGGCTACAGGCCAATTCTGACGGCAAGGCACGGCGCCGGATGGAGTGTGTCTGTTCCCGTCCCGGCTATGGTTTGCAAGGTGATGACTGTGTGTTTCTTGCCATGACTTGCAAAGCGGGCGAAGCGTGGTCTGCGCGCAAGCAACGCTGCGAACCGCTCCCTCCGATTGCCCCCGAAGAATTGATTGCGGGCTCTCCACTCAAAAAACCTATTCGTAATTTGAAGCGGGTGCAAGCCTGTCTGAAGAAACGAGGCTATTATAAAGATGCTATCGATGGCATCATGGGGCGTAATACATTCATGGCCCTTGTCAAGTTCAGGAACGACTATGGTCTCAATCATCGCCCATGGGATTTTTGGGATTTGCCAACACAACAGATTTTGTTTTCCGAATGTGATCCCCGCTACGCGATCCAGCCCTTAAAGAATCCGGCGAAAATGGCCCGGAACAAGCCGCAAGACAAGGCGCAAGACAAGGCGCAAACGCCCCCCGCTCAAATTTCCCCCGCGGGGAGCGGCAAACAGATTGAGAGCGTGAGCAAAGGCATCACAACAAAAGGCATCACAACATCCGTGTCGGCTCCCAAGTCAATCACCCCACCGGCGCCACAAATTGCCAAGCCGTCACCCCGCAAAGCTTCAAGCGTGTTGGAGGAAGCTCAAACGAAGCCGGTTGCCAAGCCGAGCTCTTCCAGCGCACTGCACGTCGCGAAGCGTGTTGCAAAGAAAACGGCAGTTGTGCCCCCCAAAACTATTACGCCACACGCCGCAAAGCCAGCTCCAGGCCGCGTCCAACCCACGCCACAAGCCTGTCTGCCAGAACGGCTGGTGGCTTTGCACAATCGACGCAACAGCGGCTTGTCCTCCGCCTCGATTCCTGTGTGCCGGAATCTCTGCCTCCCTCCCCCTGCTGGGATGAGCCTGAAGGCACGCAACGTGCTGGCCCAGCAAAATCAAATTCGCTGGTGCGCGGAAGATTGCTTGAAAATCGAGACCGAAATGCCCCTGAAAGACATTTTGCGGATCGAAAGCCAAGCCAATGTGACAGTTTGCGCCGGGCCTGCCAAGCGGGTCTTCCGTAATGTCACGCAACGCCACGCTTTCCCCCTTTTGATTGGCAAATCCTATCCACAAGCCCGCGCCCTGTTTCAAGATTTACCGGCTCCACAGGAAAGGAAGCACCGGATTGCGATCATTATCGGCAATCGTCATTACCCCAAATTGGGACTGACCAAACCCAATGCCCATCGTGATGCTGGCATGATGAACACGGTGCTCAGCGAACATCTGGGGTATGGGGCGGTCAATATTCTCGATCTGCGCGATGCAAGTCTTGAACGTCTGCAACAAGTGTTTGGCCGTCCGGGACAGGCGGCGGCAGGGTTGCAGGCGCTTGCCGCGAACCGGAAGGGGTTCGATGTGCTGATCTATTTCTCTGGGGCTGCCGGTTTCTCGCAAACCGCTGGCGAGATTGTCTTGCTCGGCATCGATCAGGATGCAAACTGGGCAAAGGCCGCAAGCAACCGCACCGGGCTGCCATTATCCCAGATTTACCGAGCTCTTGAACCGCTGGCGCCACGCCGGACACGGCTTGTCTTGGAAACCGATTTCAGTGGCGATTTTTCCAATCGTGTAATCCTTAACAATCTGCCAACCCGTGATAGCAACTTTGCCTTTTCAAGACCGGCTCCCAACGTCTCGGTTTTCATGGCCACGCGGGGCAATCAAAAGAATTTGGCGGACCCGGTCTTTCACACCGGCCTGTTCACCCGCTATATCGCCGCAGCGATCAGTGGCGCTGCCGACAAGTTTCCCTATGGCAATCAAGATGGCCGGATTGATGATTCAGAATTGTTTTTGTTCGCAGCCGCCCAAACCGAACTAGCGGCGGCAAAGTCGTATGGGTTGTTTCAGGCCCCTGTCTGGTTGCAAACTCCCGCCAAATCAGTGGCCCATCTCGATCAGAAATAAAGCATGAAGGACGGCTGACAGCGCAGGCAGAATAGCGGATTTATTCCCAATCCACACACAAGCAAATGAAATCTGCCCGGCGGAAGAAACCGCACGGGCAGACGCTTAAGGAGTGTTGTCACACTCAAAGCTTGATCAGGCGCGGGTCACACCTGAGACTTGAACAAACAACGCGTAAACACTTGACCGAAACAAAACGCAACCAACGGACTGAACAACACAAACATAACGGACTGAACGCAACGCCCCCTAACCCGTTGGGGGAAACCCAGTGACCCCAAAACACCACGCAATCACACAAACTAAAACGCAACTCTCATCACTCATGACCGATACAACGACATGAAACAAGGCGCTAACTTCGATACACCCATACACCCATGAGCCAGGCCCACAGGGACAGCACCAGAAACTGGCGGGCGTGTCCGATCATCGGCAGCGTAAAAGCTGCATGAGGGCGTTACGATGACCTGTTTGCAAGGTCTGCCAAGGCACAACCAAACACCTTGGCCTTACAAACCGACACACACCATGAACACCGCGAAAGCGTATTCAGTAACACACCACTTCGACCGTAGTGCACACTGACAGTGGGGGCTGCCGCAATCACGATATTCACGCCCCGGTGCTGACGGTTTTGAGACTACTCAATTTAATCTGCGCTGTCATGTCGCTTTTTTCGATTTGCGGAGAAGCTGTGGATATCCTTATCGTAGTGGAGCAAGCCAAAGGCCCTCCCCAGCCGATTCCCGCAGGGCAAGGCGAAAAGGGTTGCGAATTCGACAAAATGGCTCCGTCTGTCTTGCCGAAAAGACGTTTTTTCAATTCTGTGAATTTTGTCAAAATGCTTCCCGCACAGGACGTCCCCTGCTTTACCTGTCTTGATTTTCCGCGATATAATCCCCAAAATTCAATTCACTCACATGGGCCGTGAGCAGATCGCTATGTTCTGCTAAGCCCCCATTGCGCACAAACTTTCACAACTAAGCGATCAATATCGAACTTGGGAGAACAATCACCGATGCGTGCTGAAATCCAAGCCATGGTCAAAGACATCGAGCAGTCTTTGGAACTGCTAAGGAGGCATCTTTGACTGGGACAAGGCCCTGCAAGAACTTGAACGGTTGAATGCCAAAGCCGAAGACCCGGAATTATGGAGCGATCCAAGTACAGCGCAGGCGGTGATGCGCGAACGTCAACGGCTTGACGATTCTATTACCGCTTACAAGACGCTTGCGCAGGAGCTTGCTGACAATCTCGAACTGATCGAGCTGGGTGAGGCCGAAGGCGACGCCGAGGTCGTTGCCGAAGCCGAAAAAGCCCTTGAAGCCCTGGTCGCTCAGGCACGGAAAAAGGAGCTTGAGGCGCTGTTGTCTGGTGAAGCCGATGGCAATGACACCTATCTTGAAATCAATGCCGGAGCGGGCGGCACCGAAGCCCAGGACTGGGCCTTGATGCTGATGCGCATGTATATGCGTTGGGCGGAAAAGCGCGGCTATAAGGTGGAGGTGATCGGCGAACATCCCGGCGAAGAAGCTGGTATCAAGTCAGCCACTTTGTTGATCAAGGGGCCCAATGCCTATGGCTGGGCCAAAACCGAATCCGGTGTCCATCGTCTGGTGCGGATTTCGCCCTTCGACTCCAATGCCCGCCGGCATACCAGCTTTGCTTCGGTCTGGGTCTATCCCGTGGTTGATGACTCGATTGAAATCGAAATCAATGAAAGTGACTGCCGGATCGACACCTTTCGGGCCTCTGGCGCAGGAGGGCAGCACGTCAACACCACAGATAGCGCAGTGCGCATAACCCATCTGCCCACTGGCATCGTC
>WGBT01000244.1 GCA_015494185.1 Hyphomicrobiales bacterium
GTTTCAGAAGATGGTGCGCGAAATCGCAAGGCTTGCGGTCGAAAATGACGGGGATGCGGAAAAATTGTTGGCCGCTTCCTATCCAGGCTTCAGCGGTACCGTCGATTCCTATATCAAGGAAATGGTGGGCTCGATCGGGGAGAATATGAATCTGCGCCGTGCCGCCAAACTTGCGGTCGAAAACGGGGTGGTCGCGTCCTATATTCATAACGCCGTAGGGGAGAATCTGGGGAAAATCGGTGTCTTGGTCGCGTTGGAATCGGGCGGTGATAAGGAGAAGTTGACGGCCTTTGGGCGCCAGATCGCGATGCATGTGGCTGCGAGTAATCCCTTGGCCGCCACCCGGGATGAGCTTGATCCGGCCATTGTGGAAAAGGAACGCCAGTTGCTTGTCGAGCAGGCCAAGCAGTCCGGCAAACCGGAAAATATCATCGAAAAAATGGTCGAGGGGCGGTTGCGCAAATTCTATCAGGAGGTTGTGCTGGCTTCGCAGGCTTTTGTGGTTGATCCAGACAAGACGGTGGAGCAGGCGGTCAAAGCGGCTGAGGCTGATGTTGGCGCTCCGATCGCTTTGCAAGGCTTCGTTCGTTTTGAGCTCGGTGAAGGTCTTGAAAAGCGTGAGGAAGATTTTGCGGCTGAAGTTGCCGCGGCCGCCTCTGGGAATTGATATCGGCATTCCCCGGTCTGGCCGTGATGTGAGCAATATTGTGCGGGCGGCGGCAGCCAATGCCATTTTGCCCTTAAGGGAAAAAGGATTGGGGGGCGTGGGATTGGGGGCATTGGACATCCCTTAATGTTCCCATTTTGAGGGATTATGACAGAGCTCAAATATAAGCGTGTGCTGCTGAAGATGTCGGGTGAGGCGCTCATGGGGGATGAGCCGTTTGGGTTGCACATGCCGACGGTCGAGCGCTATGCTAATCTGATTGGCGACGCTCAACGCAAGGGCGCTGAAATTGCCATCGTCGTTGGCGGTGGCAATATTTTTCGCGGCCTCAAAGGGGCGGCTGCAGGAATGGAGCGGGCCAGTGCGGATTATATGGGCATGCTGGCAACCATAATGAATGCGTTGGCCCTGCAAAATGCGCTGGAAACCCTAGGCACGCCTGCCCGTACGCTTTCGGCCATTCCAATGCCAACGGTCTGTGAACCCTATTCACGGCCGAAAGCCTTGCGCCATCTCGAGAAAGGGCGGGTGGTCATTTTTGGCGGCGGCACCGGCAATCCCTATTTTACGACGGACACGGCGGCGGCCCTGCGCGCGGCGGAAATGAAATGTGATTGTCTTGCCAAGGCGACACAGGTGGATGGTGTCTATAGTGCCGATCCCAAATTTGATCCTGAGGCGAAACGTTATGATCAGCTGTCTTATAGGCAAGTTCTTGCGGATGACTTGAAGGTGATGGATGGTGCGGCAATCGCCCTTGCCCGGGATAACCGGATTCCAATTGTGGTTTTTTCGATCGGTGGCGAGCATAGTTTGATTGATGTGCTGTCAGGCCAGGGGACCTGTACGACGGTGACGAACTAATTGAATAGGCCATCGTCTGGAGGGAGGCTTCTGATTTGGAGAGGGGGATGAAAAGGGGGGGAGGCGGCGAAACCATCGTGAACCGTTGCACAGGAGATAAGGTGACGGTGTGAGGAAAACGGGTCTTTGGGGCTCCTCGTTTATGAATTTATGAAGAAGAACAAACATGAGACAATGGCGTGCAAGAGAAGAGCGGCTGAGACATGACGGACAAAACATTTGATCTCAAAGATCTGGAACGCAGAATGCGCGGCGCAATCGCGGTCTTGAAAGAAGAATTTGCGGGATTGCGGACCGGCCGGGCTAGTACTTCGCTGTTGGATCCAGTGGTTGTCGATGCCTATGGCTCGAAAATGCCGCTTAATCAGGTTGCAACGATTTCCACCCCAGAACCGCGGATGATTTCCGTGCAGGTCTGGGACAAGGGGCTTGCGGGAGCCGTTGAAAAGGCTATTCGTGAAAGCGGTCTCGGGCTCAATCCGGTTGTCGAAGGGCAGAATTTGCGGATTCCCATTCCGGAACTCAATGAGGAACGCCGTCAGGAGATCGCCAAAATTGCCGCGAAATATGCAGAGCAGGCGCGGGTCGCGGTTCGTAACGTGCGCCGTGATGGCATGGACCTGCTGAAACGGCTGGAAAAAGATCACGAAATCGGCAATGATGAGCAACATATGC
>WGBT01000245.1 GCA_015494185.1 Hyphomicrobiales bacterium
ATCCACGCCCTTTATGGGGCCTGAGCCTAGAAGAAGGGGCAGATAAGGGGAGGCGTCCCCTTATCGTTTGCGCTGTGTGTTGGTGTTTGTGGCAAGGCTAGCCAACGATTTCGTCATCTTTGAAATTCAGGCTGATCTCAATGGCGGCGTTTTCCGGGCTGTCGGAACCGTGGACGGAATTTCGCTCAACATTTTCCCCAAAAGTCTTGCGGATGGTCCCTTCAGCTGCTTCTTCAGGGTTGGTTGCTCCCATGACTTCCCGGTTTTTGGCGATGGCGTTTTCACCTTCCAACACCTGCACCACGATGGGACCTGAGGTCATAAAGCGCACCAGATCGTCGTAAAAGGGGCGGTCTTTATGGACTTCATAGAATTTCCGGGCCTGTTCCTCGGTCCACCGGACGCGCTTTTGGGCGATGATTCGCAGCCCGGCCTCTTCCAGCATGGCATTGATTTTGCCGGTGATGTTGCGTGCGGTGGCGTCTGGTTTGATGATCGAAAAGGTGCGTTCCACGCCCATGAGCATTCTCCCTGATTTGGTCATTAGCAGTTGGCATTGGCCCGCTTATAACGGCGGCCATGAAAGAGTGCAACAAGGAGGTCTTGACCCGGCTTGAGGAGGCCGGGGGCCAATGTGACGCAGTCGCCATGGCGCTCTTGTTGTGCCACTATTTTGAGCCGTGGAAACCAAGAAGATTACAGTCAATGGGGCGGGGATCGCCGGGATATGGGCGGCGCTTATGCTGGCGCAGCGCGGTCATCGGGTGCAGCTTGTCGAAACCGCCCCGCGCCTGTTCGAGCACGCGGCGAGCTATCGGGCCGGGGCGATGATCGCCCCTTATTGTGAGGCGGAGGCCGCAGAAGCCGTGGTTCAGCAGGCCGGGCTTGAAGCTCTTCGCCTCTGGCAGGCGGTTTTGCCGGAATTGGCCGTCAATGGCACATTGGTCGTAGCCGCCCCGCGGGATCAGGGTGAGCTGCAACGTTTCAAACGTCTCACACAGGGACATGAAACCCTTACCCATAAGGATTTACAGGCTTTGGAGCCGGATTTGGCGGGGCAATTTGCCACCGCTCTGTTTTATCGTGAGGAAGGACATCTCTCCCCCGGCCCGGCGATGCGCCGATTGATCGCGACCTTCAAGGCCCATGGCGGCGAGTTCATCGAAAGAGTTGAGGCCGATGGCTGCAATGACGTTCTGACAGACGGTGATTATATTCTCGATTGCCGGGGGATTTTTGCCAAAAAACAGCTGCCCGATCTGCGTGGGGTGCGTGGGGAACTGGTCTATATTCGCAGCCGTGAGGTCACGTTGCGGCGTCCGGTGCGCCTGCTTCATCCGCGTTTTCCGCTCTATATCGTGCCGCATGGAAAGGGTACCTATATGGTGGGCGCGACCATGATCGAAAGTGAAGCAGAGGGCCCGGTCACACTGCGTTCGGCATTGCAGTTGCTGTCTGCGGCTTATGCGGTGCATCCGGCTTTTGCCGAGGCCGAAATTTGCGGCTTTGCCAGTGGTGTTCGCCCGGCTTTTCCCGATAATCTGCCGAAAATCATTGTGCGCGGGAATTATATTCATATAAACGGGCTTTACCGGCATGGTTTTCTGCTCGCCCCGGTTTTGGCGCGGCAAGTCGCGGATTTCATTGAACAGGGGCGGGCGGTTTCAGACCCTTATCATTGGATCAAATATGAGGAGTAAGGAGCGCAAGTAAGGTGCAGGTCATCGTCAATGGAGAGCCCAAGCAGGTCGAGGCCAAAACCTTGGCGGAGCTGTGTGCGGGGTTGGGGTTGCAAGATGCCCGGATTGCCACCGCCGTCAATGGGGCATTCGTGGCAGCGTCAGAGCGTGAGCGTTTCGCCCTTTCCGAGAATGATCATATTGAAATTGTTGCGCCGCGCGCTGGCGGCTGATGTGGCTATGTAAAAAGCAGCCCTTGATCTGGCTGAAGGTTCCCGGCTTTCAAAGGCTTTCGCCAAACCCGTCCTTACTTTCCATGGTGAGCGTTTTGGCATTTTCATGAAGTTTGTCAAGGGCCGTCTTTTTTAAGCCCCCGTCGTGCCGGTCGCCTGCGAAGCTCCCGCCACTCCACGTCCGCTTGTTTGCGGCCGCGAAGCGGTTGCTCCCTTGACAAAGCCCATGAAAATGCCAGGGTCTCATCATGGAAAGTAAGGGCGGATTATTGTTTTATGAGGTCGAGTTCAGATTTCCATATCATTTCCTATGATGAGCCATTGGAGAAAACCCCGACATGCCAGTTATGAATGACCAGGACTTGCAAACGGTTGCGGCCAAGGCCGATCCGCTGACCTTTTATGGGGTGTCATTTGGTTCGCGCTTGCTGCTTGGCACGGCCCAATATCCCTCGCCAGCGATTTTGCAAGCGGCGGTGCGGCAATCGGGTTGTGAAATCATCACCGTGTCGTTGCGGCGCGAGTCCGGTCGAGATCGTGCCGGGCAGGGCTTTTGGGAGCTGATCAAGGATTTGGGTGTCAGGGTATTGCCTAACACCGCCGGTTGCCGGACCGTGAAGGAGGCGGTGACCACGGCGCAAATGGCTCGCGAATTGTTTGAGACGGCTTGGATCAAGCTCGAAGTGATCGCCAATGACGACACGTTGCAGCCTGAAGTCTTCGGGCTGGTGGAGGCGGCCCGGGAGCTGTCCCAGCAGGGCTTTTGGGTCTTTCCCTATACCACAGAGGATTTGGGGGTTGCCGAAAAGCTGCTCGAGGCGGGCTGTCAGGTCTTGATGCCCTGGGGAGCGCCGATTGGCTCGGGGCAGGGGCTCAACAATATCGCCGGGTTGAAAACGATGCGGGCCTATTTTCCTGACACCCCGCTGGTGATTGATGCCGGCATTGGAGCGCCAAGCCAGGCGGTTCGGGCGATGGAATTGGGCTATGATGCCGTTTTGCTCAATACGGCGGTGGCCAAGGCCGCTGATCCGGTGACCATGGCGCAAGCCTTTGCGGCGGCCATCCACGCGGGGCGCTCAGCCTTTACCGCCGGTCTGATGGAGCCTCGTGACATGGCCAGCCCGTCAACCCCCGTGGCCGGGACGCCATTTTTCGAGCTGCGATGAGCCCTTGCCGTCAATGTCATTAAAACACCCGTTGGGCGCGGCTTTCGATATTCATGCGGGTGTGATCATCAAGCGGCGCACGGGTGGTGATGTGAATATTCAGCTTCAGTTCTTCATGAATGATTTCATTGATCGCTGCCAGTTGCGGCAAACCTAACCGCCCCTCATCGTCTTCAACCAACAGATCGAGATCACTGCCTGGCAGGTTGTCGCCTGTGGGCTTCATGCCAAAGACATAAAGAGCCGTGGCCCCCTGGTTGCGGATGCGGGGTTCCAACTGTTTGATTTTGCTGAGAATTTTCTTTGCCGATGGTGTACGCGAAAACAACCCCATTTTGCTGACCTTTCCTGAATTCTGAACTGATGACCAAACTGTGAAATTCGATATGTCAGATTTAATTCAAATCATGTGCCACTGGGTGAATGGTCATGGGACTGTCTCTTATACACATCTCCG
>WGBT01000246.1 GCA_015494185.1 Hyphomicrobiales bacterium
CTCTTTGGGTGTGTTGGAAAGTAGGCAGGCAGATTGAGGGCGGGAAGTTCTCTTTAACTTTAAACAAGCGCCTTTTATAAGATATTGAAATATTAAAAATATAACAGATGTCAGAAAAAGACCTTCGTAATTTTACCATCAATTTCGGGCCGCAACATCCGGCCGCGCATGGGGTGTTGCGTCTGGTGCTTGAGCTTGATGGTGAAGTGGTGGAGCGCGTCGATCCGCATATCGGCCTGTTGCATCGCGGCACGGAAAAGCTGATCGAGCACAAGACCTATCAACAGGCGATTCCCTATTTCGACCGGCTCGATTATGTGGCGCCAATGAATCAGGAGCACGCCTTTTGTCTTGCCGTTGAAAAGCTTTTGGGGCTTGAGGTGCCGCGCCGTGGCCAGTTGATCCGGGTGCTTTATTCTGAGATCGGCCGGATTTTGTCACATCTTCTCAACATAACGACACAGGCGATGGATGTCGGTGCTCTGACGCCGCCGTTATGGGGCTTTGAAGAGCGCGAGAAATTGATGGTGTTCTATGAACGGGCTTCAGGGTCGCGGATGCATGCGGCCTATTTCCGTGTCGGAGGGGTGCATCAGGATCTGCCCGATCAGCTGATTGAAGACATTTATGCCTGGTGCGATCCTTTTTTACAGGTCTGTGACGATCTTGAAGGGCTTTTGACCAACAACCGTATCTTTAAACAGCGCAATGTCGATATCGGGGTGGTGTCGCTGGACGACTGTTGGGCCTGGGGCTTTTCCGGGGTGATGGTGCGCGGTTCGGGGGCGCCTTGGGATCTGCGCAAAGCCCAACCTTATGAGTGCTATGAGGAGTTGGAATTTGATATTCCCGTTGGCAAGCATGGGGATTGTTATGACCGTTATTTGATCCGCATGGAGGAGATGCGCCAATCGGTGCGGATCATGAAGCAGTGTTGTGATCTTTTGATGAGTGAGAGCGGGCGGGGGCCAGTTGCGGCGGTCAATCACAAAGTCGTGCCTCCCAAACGCCGTGAGATGAAACGCTCCATGGAAGCGCTCATTCATCACTTCAAGCTTTATACGGAAGGTTTTAAAGTGCCCGCCGGTGAGGTCTATGCCGCTGTGGAGGCGCCCAAAGGTGAGTTTGGGGTTTATCTGGTGGCGGATGGCTCCAACAAGCCTTATCGCTGTAAGATTCGCGCCCCGGGCTATGCCCATCTGCAAGCGATGGATTTCATGAACCGGGGGCACATGTTGGCGGATGTCTCGGCAATCTTGGGCTCACTCGATATCGTGTTCGGTGAGGTCGACCGGTGAAGCTGAAAGCGCTGTTTCATGAAGATGATGGTTTTCGCACCTTTCTCAAGGCAGGGCTGGCGCTTTTGGTGGTCGGTGCGGTTTTTGCCGCCTGGAAATCCTGGCGTGTCGAGGCGCCGCTTCGGGTATTTGGCGAATTTATTGCCACGATTTTGGTTTGGTTGGTGCCGGCGGTTTTGATTGCCTGGGCTGTGGCACAGATCAAGCGCTGGGTTGATCGCAAATGGGGAGAATGGGCCGCCCTTGTTTGCGCGGCGCTGGCGAGTGTTGTTTTGGTCGTGCCCGTTTTGGTGGCACGTATTTATGCGCCAGTGCCCGCCTGGATGGCCGAGAAAGAAAAAATCGTCATGGAGGCAGCCAGAAAATTGCAGCTGGAAAATTATCTCGTTTGGGATCTGAAATGGTAGTTTTTAGATCATTCATTTCGGAGGGTAGAGCAATATATCATCTCCGTCATAATGGGATGAGTGGGGGAGCGTGGGAAGCGCAATCAAGTTTTGGAGAATGGATGGCGTTTTTAGAGCACAAGGCCTTCGAGTAGGAACCGGCTTTCGGATGAATTATGTAATAAAAACAAGGGTCTAGAGCAAAAAACGATTCAACGATTCCATGTGATCGGATTTTGCTCTAAAGGAAGCAAACGAAAGATCATCGGCTGCTGCAGGAGAGAAATTGCATGTCGGTCCGCAGACTGGATAAAAACCAGCCCGAAAGTTTTCAGTTCACGCCGGAAACCGAGGCGTGGACGGTGGAACTTTTAAAGAAATATCCTGACGACAAAAAGGCAAGTGCCGTCATTCCCTTGCTGTGGCGGGTGCAGGAAGATTGTGGGGGCTGGCTGCCGGAGCCGGCGTTGCGGGCGGTGGCCAAGCGGCTGGAGATGGCGCAAATCAGGGTGCTCGAAGTGGCGACCTTTTATACCATGTTCAACCTGTCCCCAGTGGGTAAATATTATGTCCAGCTTTGCGGCACCACCCCTTGCATGTTACGCGGGGCAGAGGATTTGGCCGCGGTTTGCAAAGAGGTGATCGGTCCGCAAAACACAGTCACCGAAGATGGGCTGTTTTCCTGGGTGGAGGTGGAATGTCTTGGTGCCTGCGCCAATGCCCCGATGGTCCAGATCAACAAATATTATTATGAAGATTTGACGGTGGAAAGCTTTCGGAAATTGCTGCAAGACCTGAAAGACGGCAAGGAAATCACACCGGGGCCACAAAATGGCCGTCAGGGGTCATGCCCGGAAGGAGGGCCTACGACGCTGCATGCCTATTGCAAACCCGGGGGGGCGGCCTGATGCTGAAAGACGAAGACCGGATTTTCAAAAATCTCTATGGGTTTCAGGACTGGGGCCTTAAGGGGGCTGTGGCGCGCGGCGCCTGGGATGGCACCAAAAAACTGATGGAACACGGCCCGGACTGGATCATCGATCAGGTCAAGGAAAGCGGTTTGCGCGGCCGGGGAGGGGCGGGTTTTCCAACCGGGTTGAAATGGTCCTTCATGCCCAAAGAAAGCGATGGACGGCCCCATTATCTGGTCATCAATGCCGATGAATCGGAACCGGGCACCTGCAAGGACCGGGAAATCATGCGCCATGATCCGCATCTTTTGATCGAAGGGGCGCTGTTGGCCGCTTATGCGATGCGGGCGCACACCGCCTATATCTATATCCGGGGCGAGTTCATTTTTGAGCGCGAGCAATTGCAGCGGGCGATTGATCAGGCTTATGAGGCGAAGCTGATCGGGCCGGGCAATATCCATGGCTGGGATTTCGACCTTTATCTGCATCATGGGGCTGGGGCCTATATTTGTGGCGAGGAAACCGCGCTGTTGGAAAGTCTTGAAGGCCGCAAGGGCCAGCCGCGTCTGAAGCCGCCGTTTCCTGCCAATGTCGGGCTTTATGGGGCGCCGACCACCGTCAACAATGTCGAAAGCATTGCGGTCGTGCCGGATATTTTACGGAGGGGCGCGGCCTGGTTTGCCGGGCTTGGGCGGCCGAACAACACGGGGACCAAGCTGTTTTCGATTTCGGGCCATGTTGAAAGGCCATGCAACGTCGAAGAGGAGATGGGCATTCCGTTCCGGGAACTGGTGGAAAAACATTGTGGCGGCATCCGTGGGGGGTGGGACAATCTGCAGGCAATCATTCCCGGCGGTTCTTCGGTTCCCTGTCTGCCGGCCTCTGTCTGCGCCGATTTGCCGATGGATTTCGATACGCTGGTCAAGCATAAATCGGGGTTGGGCACGGCAGCGGTGATCGTGATGGACAAGTCAACCGACATGATCCGAGCGATTGCCCGGCTGGCCTATTTTTACAAACACGAAAGCTGCGGGCAATGCACACCATGCCGGGAAGGAACCGGCTGGATGTGGCGGGTGCTGACCCGGATGGCCGAAGGCCGCGCGGAAAAACGGGAAATCGACATGTTGCTCGATGTCAGCAAACAGGTCGAGGGGCACACGATCTGCGCTTTGGGCGATGCGGCGGCCTGGCCGATCCAAGGTCTCATCCGGCATTTTCGTCATGTTATCGAGGCGCGGATTGACGAATATACTGCGCGGGCCGATAAGGAAGGGGCGGTCAGTTCCAAGATGGCCGAAAAGGCGATGGAGGCGGCGGCTCAGTAACAATAAACATAAAACAATAAAGGCACCGCGAAAGGGGGCAGGCGGTTTTGTCTGGTGGCGGTTCGAATGCTCTGACTGGTTAGTTGGTGAAGAGCTAAAAGGGTGAGCTGGGCCTTTGTAAAACCGTCGGGCACACTGTAGAGGCGGGCACACCGTAGAACTGACGGATAAAGATACGGATCAAAACGAAACAAAGGGCGGATGGATGCCGGAAATCATTATCGACGGCAAACAGATTGAAGTGGAAGATGGTCTAACGCTGATCCAGGCTTGCGAAGAGGCGGGCGTGGAAATCCCGCGTTTTTGTTATCATGAGCGGTTGTCGATCGCCGGCAATTGCCGGATGTGCCTGGTGGAAGTGGTGGGCATGCCCAAGCCGATGGCCTCTTGTGCGCTCGGGGTCAATGATTTGCGCAGGGGGCCCAATGGTGAGTTGCCGGAAATCAGGACCAACACCCCCACCGTCAAGAAGGCCCGGGAAGGGGTGATGGAGTTTTTACTGATCAACCATCCGTTGGATTGTCCGATTTGCGATCAGGGGGGCGAATGTGATCTGCAGGATCAGGCGATGGCCTTTGGGATCGATAGCAATCGTTACGCTGAAAACAAGCGCGCGGTTGAAGACAAGCATATCGGCCCGCTGATCAAAACCATCATGACCCGGTGTATTCATTGCACCCGTTGTGTCCGCTTCATGACGGAAATCGCCGGCGTTGAGGAGCTCGGCCTGATCGGCCGGGGGGAAAATGCGGAGATCACCACCTATCTTGAACGGGGGATCACCTCGGAACTGTCGGGCAATGTCATCGATCTGTGTCCGGTCGGGGCGCTGACCTCGAAACCTTTTGCCTTCACCGCACGCCCGTGGGAGCTGCGCAAGACGGAAACCATCGACGTTATGGATGCGCTGGGCTCGAATATCCGTGTCGATGCCCGTGGCACGGAAGTGATGCGGATTTTACCACGCAACAATGATGCGATTAACGAAGAATGGATTTCCGATAAATCGCGTTTTATCTGGGATGGGCTGAAAACCCAACGTCTCGACCGACCTTATCTGCGTGACGAAAACGGTAAATTCCGTCCGGCCAGCTGGGATGAGGCCCTAGCTGTTGTGGCCAAACGTCTGCGCGATACCCAAGCCGATAAAATCGCCGCCATTTCCGGAGACTTATGCGCCGCCGAAGAAGTCTATGCCCTGAAAATGTTGCTCGATCGGTTGGGGATCAAAAACCGGGATTGCCGCAGTGATGGCACCAAGCTTTCCGATCAATATGGCCGGGCCGGTTATTTGTTCAATTCCACCATCGAGGGTATCGAACAGGCCGATGCGCTTCTTCTGATCGGGTGTAATCCACGTCATGAAGCGGCGGTGATGAATGCCCGGATCCGCCAGGTCTGGCGGCACAGCGATCTGCAAATTGGGCTGATCGGCGAACCGGTCGATCTCACCTATGATTATCACTATCTGGGGGCAGGCCCTGAAACTCTTGAGGAGGTTGCAAAGGGTGCCAATCCCTTTGCCGATATTTTGCGCCGTGCCAGCCATCCGATGGTGATTGTGGGACAAGGCGCGCTCACCCGAGCTGATGGGGCGGCGGTTTGGTCGGCTGTGGCCCGGTTGGCGGCGGAACTGGGGATTATTCGCCCGGACTGGAACGGTTTCAATGTCCTGCATACCGCGGCGGGGCGGGTTGGCGCTCTTGATCTGGGCTTCTTGCCGGTTGAAGGGGGGCTCGACCGCGATGGCATCTTGGCCGCGGCGGAAACGGGTGAGGTGGAAGTCGTTTATCTACTTGGCGCCGATGAATTCGACCCCGCGCCTCTGGCCAAGGCGTTTGTGATCTATCAGGGGACCCATGGCGATGTGGGGGCGCAGCATGCCGATGTGATCCTGCCGGGTGCGGCCTATACCGAGAAAAACGGTACCTATGTGAATACCGAAGGGCGCGTGCAATTTGCCAACCGGGCGGCCTTTGCACCGGGACAGGCGCGGGAAGACTGGGCGATCATTCGCGCCCTTTCCGGGGTGATGGAACAGCCCCTGCCATTCGACAATGAGACCGCCTTGCGGGCGGCCATGATCACCGCCTTTCCTCATCTTGGCCAGCAAGACGAGATTGCGCCAAGTGAGGCAACGGGGCTGACAGCGCTTGCCAAGGCCGGGGGAAGGCTGGACAAAGCCCCCTTCAAACAGGCTCATCCGGATTTTTATTTGACCAATCCGATTGCGCGGGCCTCGCGGGTCATGGCGCAAATGAGCGCCTTGAAACAAGAAGAGTTGAAACGGGAAAACAACGATAAAGAGGCAACAGGCACCGATGGTTGAGTTTTTCTGGACATATCTATGGGGGCCGTTGTGGATCGTGATCCAGAGCCTTTTGTTGCTGGTGCCGTTGCTGATCGGCGTCGCTTACCTGATTTATGCGGACCGGAAAATCTGGGCTGCCGTCCAGTTGCGCCGCGGGCCCAATGTGGTCGGGCCTTGGGGGCTGTTGCAGTCCTTTGCGGACATGCTGAAATTCGTCTTCAAGGAAGTGGTGATCCCGTCTGGTTCGAACAAGATTTTGTTCTTGCTCGCCCCCCTGGTGACAACGGTGTTGGCATTGACCACCTGGGCCGTGATTCCCGTCGATTATGGGTGGGTGATCGCCAATATCAATGTCGGTATTTTGTTCGTTTTCGCAATTTCCTCGCTGGAGGTTTACGGAGTCATTATCGGCGGCTGGGCGTCGAACTCGAAATATCCGTTTTTGGCGGCCTTGCGTTCCGCCGCACAGATGGTTTCCTATGAGGTTTCGATTGGCTTTGTCATCGTCACCGTGCTGCTGTGTGTGGGCTCGCTCAATCTCACCGAAGTGGTGCTGGCGCAACGCAGCGGCTTGGCGGATTGGCTGGGGATTCCCTGGGCGAGCTTCTTGAACTGGTTCTGGCTGCCCTTGTTGCCGATGTTTGTGGTATTTTTCATCTCGGCGCTGGCGGAAACCAACCGGCCACCCTTTGATCTGGCCGAAGCCGAATCCGAGCTCGTGGCCGGGCACATGGTGGAATATTCTTCGACCCCCTACATGTTGTTCATGTTGGGGGAATATGTGGCGATCACCTTGATGTGTGCTTTGATGGCGATCCTGTTCATGGGGGGATGGTTGCCGCCGCTCGATATCTGGCCGCTCAATGCGGTGCCTGGCGTGATTTGGTTCATCGCCAAAGTCTGCCTCGGCTTTTTCATGTTTGCCATGGTCAAAGCCATGGTTCCGCGCTACAGATATGACCAGCTGATGCGGCTCGGCTGGAAAGTGTTTTTGCCGCTGTCGCTGTTCATGGTGATTGCGGTGGCTGGGGTGTTGCACTTTTTCAAACTGGGACCCGTGGCAAAAGCTGCGGCACAAGCTGCGGGGGTGAACTGATGGCAAGAATTGGTCTGGCAGCAAAATCGCTGTTTTTGAAGGAATTCATATCGGCCTTCTTTCTGGCGATGCGCTATTTCTTCAAGCCGAAAGCGACACTGAATTATCCCTTTGAGAAGGGGCCGCTGTCGCCACGGTTCCGTGGCGAGCATGCCCTTAGGCGCTATCCCAATGGGGAGGAACGCTGTATCGCGTGTAAATTATGCGAAGCCATTTGTCCCGCCCAGGCGATCACCATCGAAGCCGGGCCGCGGCGTAATGATGGCACCCGGCGCACCACGCGGTATGATATCGATATGACCAAATGTATCTATTGCGGCATGTGCCAGGAGGCGTGTCCGGTGGATGCCATCGTCGAGGGGCCGAATTTTGAATTTGCGGCGGAAACCCGGGAAGAGTTATTTTACGACAAGGAAAGACTGCTTGCCAATGGGGACCGTTGGGAACGCGAGATCGCCAAGAATCTTGAACTCGACGCGCCTTACCGCTAGAGCGTAAAGTCTTTCGGGTGGGAACCGGTTTTTGGGTAAATTGTGCGGCAAAACAAGATTCTAAGAGCGTGAGGGGGGAGAAAATGGGATGTGCTGCGCTGTTTGACCAGGCAAGATGATCGTTACACACACGGTCATTGCACGTGATATCGAGGATTAGGTTTCCAGATCCAGAGACTGGGGACGCAGAAAAAGCAGGAAATAAGACGAAGCGACATGGAACTTGCAAACGCCGTTGCCGGCCTCTTTTTTTATGTCTTTGCCGCGGTGATGATCATGGCAGCGTTCATGGTCATCACGGCGCGTAATCCGGTTCATGCCGTGTTGTTCTTGATTTTGGCGTTTTTCAACGCGGCGGGGTTGTTCATCCTGCTTGGGGCTGAGTTTTTGGCCATGATCCTCGTCATTGTCTATGTCGGGGCGGTGATGGTGCTGTTCCTGTTCGTGGTGATGATGCTCGATGTGGATTTTGCCGAATTGCGGGCCGGTTTCATGAAATATCTCCCCATGGGCGCAGTGGTCGGGGGGATTTTGATGGCCGAATTGCTGTTTGTTCTGGTTTCTTGGGCGATTTCCCCCGCAGTTGAGCCGAAAAAAGCAAGCGCCTTGAAAGCAGCAGAGTCGGCAGCAGCGGCAGGGATCACCAACACCGAAGCCCTCGGTCTCGTCCTTTATACCAAATATGTGTATTTCTTTCAGGCGGCGGGGTTGATCCTGCTGGTGGCAATGATCGGCGCGATCGTCCTGACATTGCATCATAAACCTCATGTGCGGCGGCAGAATATTCCTGATCAGGTGGCGCGCGATCCGAAGAAGGCGGTGAAACTGGTCCAGGTCGAGTCAGGCAAGGGGATTTAACAAGAGCCTTTTTAATAGGGCGGGGAATTCTTCAAGACGGAAATCGAGATGCTTGAAATTGGACTTTCACATTATCTTGCGGTCGGGGCGGTGCTTTTTACGCTTGGCATTTTCGGGATTTTCTTGAACCGCAAGAATGTCATCGTCATTTTGATGTCGATTGAGCTTATGTTATTGGCTGTCAATATCAATCTGGTGGCTTTTTCCTCGGCCTTGGGGGTGGCCAATCTCACGGGCCAGGTGTTTGCGCTTTTGGTGCTCACTGTGGCAGCCGCTGAAGCGGCAATTGGTCTGGCGATTGTCGTGGTCTTTTTCCGCAATCGCGGCAGTATCGCGGTTGAAGACATCAATATGATGAAAGGCTGATTGGCGGCTTAAGCTGTGGGCTTGCGGAACCCAGGCAGGGCGGAACCCAGGAATGATTGAGGAAGAAGGGCAAACGCAAGGCTGAAAATACTGAAAATATCATGGGGCTGGGGAGAAGGGTTGTAAGGGCTTAAGTTTAAGACAAGTTCAGCAAGGGACCGCAGCACCAAAGAGTCGGCTTAGACAAGGCTGCAAGAGAGCTGTCTCTTATA
>WGBT01000247.1 GCA_015494185.1 Hyphomicrobiales bacterium
GAATGAACCAGCAAGAACGGAACGATTTCCATCTTCCGCATCACCAGCTAGATATGCGATTCCACCTGCATCAACAACAGTCTGGGTACCGTTGTGGCCGCGATAACCAATACCGGCCGCAATCTTGAAGTCGCCCAATGTACCAGCCCAACGCAGAGCCCCATCAATGAAGTCGTCTTCACCCCAGGCAACAGACGCTACGAAGCCAGCGATTTTTGGCGTATCGTAGCGGATCAGATCACGACGGGTACCACCCAGATGGCCACGTAACAAGGCGAGGTCGCCCCATCTGATCACAACACCTTTTGCTGTGTCCACATTGTAAATGCCATTGGTAGATGTCACAAAGTTGTTATTCCAGCGGATGCCACGGGCGGTAGCCACGACTTTGGTGCCGGATAGATCGACTTCGGTGATGCCCGCCATTGGCTGAGCCGCTTTACCCAGGGTGACCTTCCCCCAAGCGCCTTTCAGGTAAACGAAGGCCAACTGTGCGGTAACTGAAGTAGAACCGTCATCCGCATCATCCCCCCCTACACCAGCTAGACCTCCACCGGCCCTAACATTTGACACACCTGCGCCACCGCCGGTGTTGGACATATTAGCGGATTCGATGCTCATCTGGAGATGATAGCCGACGGTCAAGCCGGGCATGGCATTGGCGCTGCCTTTGACGCCCAGCCGTGAATAGGCCTGGCTGTTGTCGACGGAATAGACGTCGGACTGAATGCCATCGTCGAAATAGAGCAGGGCGCGGTTCACCCAGCCATAAACTGTCAGAGAGGTTTTACGTGTTCCTTTGCGCGCTGTGGTGGCTTCGAGTTCGGCCACGCGCTCTTCCAGATCGGCGCAGCAGTCACCGCCCAAATCAGCAGCTTGTGCAGGTGCCAGCGCCATTCCACCCATGTACAATCCTGCGGCCGCAGCAATTGCCATACGGCTGGTCGTTTTATAGAGACCCCCAATCATCACTTGCAACTCCATTCAATTAAGTTATTGCAACGCTGACTTCTCTAAACAGTACACCAAATCGAGAAATTCAAGACGCCGCTTTCACACACAGCCTGCCACGACGGCGGCTGCAAAACTAGCAGAGACGAGGTTTCGACGTTCTTTCTTAAGAAATGCCCCCCGTAAGAAGCCCCTTCCTTAAGAAACGGTGCCGTCACACCCGCCGCTTGCTGACTATGACTAAACCATGGCGGGGCGCAGTTCAACAAAAAGCGAGCCGTTTGTTTACGACATTTTAAGATTTGTGGCTTTTTTGCAACGAGAGTGTGATTCGCCTGGTGATATGGGCAACAGGAGACAAAGGGGAGCTGCCGGGTCTGTCCCCTTGTGCCGCCCCTTCTGTCCCACAGGAAAACGGCCGCTCCATGGCAGGCATGGAAGCGGCCGTTCGTTGCATGGGGGTTGTGCATCATTCGATATTCGATGAGCGGCGTCAGATGGGAGACCGTACCATTACGGGGGCACCTTACTGGTTCCCCATCACTGGTTCCGCAGCGGCACCTTGATATAGGAGGTCTTGTTGTCCTCCGCCGGCGGTTTTTCTCCGGCGCGGATGTTGACCTGCAGCGACGGATAGAGCAGTTGCGGGGTTTTCAAGGTTTTGTCCTTGGCCTCGCGCAGCGCCACGAATTCGTCTTCCGACAGGCCCTTGATCATAACGTTCTCGCGTTCGGCGGCAATCGTGGTTTCCCATGTATAGGTGGTGCGGCCTTCCGCAGGCAGATAGTCATGGGCTAAAAACACCCGCATATCGCCCGGCAGTTTCAGGATTTTCTGAATCGAACGGTAAAGCTGGCGCGCATCGCCACCGGGGAAATCGGTCCGTGCCGTGCCATAATCGGGATTGAACAGGGTATCGCCGACAAAGACCGCATCGCCGATCACATAGGTGACATCCACCGCGGTATGGCCCGGGGTGTAAAGCACATAACCAGTTAGATTGCCGATCGAGAATTCTTCGCCATCTTTGAAGCGATGGTCGAAAATGCTCGGATCGGTCGCCATGCCCTCTTTGTAATTGAAGATGGAGTTCCAGGTTTCTTGAACCTTGCCGATATGTTCGCCAACCCCGGTCCGGCCGCCAAGCTTGCTTTTGATATAGCTGGCCGCGGTCAAATGATCGGCGTGGATGTGGGTTTCCAAGATCCACTCGACTTTCAGGCCGTTGTCTTCGATATATTTGATGACCTTATCGGCGCTAACGGTGCAGGTCCGGCCTGATTTCAGGTCGATATCAAGCACCGGATCGATGACCGCCACCGCATTCGAGGTGCGGTCCCGGACCACATGGGTCACGGTCTTGGTTTCCTGGTCAAAGAAGGAAATGACCTCTGGCGCAACGCATTTCGTCTCGCGCGCCGCTGGGGCGGGCGCGGCCGGTGCCGTCTCATTTTTGTTATCTCGAGCAAACAGCATTGCTTTATCCTTTATTCTCATTTTCTCAAATGACCAAACGGCGGTTGTTTCGCAACGAAAGACTTCGGGGGCTGTTTCCTTTTGGAGAAGCTCCTCGCCTTTTGAACCTCCCCTTTTGGAGGAAGTCCCCACCGCTTCCGCGCAGCTACCGCTCGACAGGCTGGCAGGGCCAGTGGCCATATAGATTATGTTCTTATATTCGTATATTTGAATGTATAGATAGGGCAAATGAGGGAAAAAATCAAGGCCCCGGCAAAAGAGCTGTTGAAATCCCCCCGATATGGGATGCTCCAACCTTTGTCCCAAACCTTTGTCCAAGAACCGGCTCCATACAGGAACAGAAGGATCTTGCAGGGAAATGGCATTTTTGGGCGCTCATACCAGCCGGGCAAAAGGTCGCGCCTGGGAATACTCTAATGAGCCTATTGGGGTAGGCTGTTCAGCTGCCACGCACAGCTTCCCCTTGCCCCCCGAACGGGTGAATTTAAGCCTGATCACAAAAAATGTCGTAAATTCGCCACAGCTCAACAAAAAATCCATGGTTTATGCTACATTAAGGCATATTTTTATGTCACGCTCTCATTTGCGAGGCTAACCTTCATGGGAGGCAAAGCAGCGTCTTGAAGACTGGCCTGGGCGGTTGCTCAAACGGCTTGAAGGAAGCCGAACTTGCTCAAGACCAAACGGTGACCGGTCGAAACAAAGGCGCGTCGTTTTTTGCTGGAGTTTAACACAAGGTCAGCGCCAAAGGGCCAGTCAAGGGACCGAAAGTCCGGGGGTCGAGAAACCAGGGCTAGAGAATAAATTTAGAGAGCATAAATTATAAATCAAAGAGAATAGAAAGGGGCTGGGGTCGGCTGGGCTTGAAACTTGAAAAACACTTAAAAATCATTTGAGCGGCGGGGCCTTGATAAATTTTGGTGAGCCGGACACGATTTTGATCCAGGAAGGGGAGTTCAAATGGATCTCACGCTGTTAGGAGAAAATTTCACGCCTGTACACGGCGCCATTGGCGGCGCGTTGATTGGCTTGTCAGCAGCCATCCTGCTGATTGCAAATGGACGGCTGGCCGGGATTTCCGGCATCTTGGAAGGGGCCATCAACCCGGCCAAGGGCGGCTATAACTGGCGGCTGATGTTCTTGATCGCCATGCCTGTCGGCGCCTGGTTGGTGGTCACCTATCTGCCGGAATTCGCCCCCGGAAAAATCAGCTTCCCATCAAGCTGGCCCTTGCTGGTTGTGGGCGGGCTGTTAGTGGGCTTTGGCACACGGCTAGGCTCGGGCTGCACCTCCGGCCACGGGGTTTGCGGCATTCCGCGCTTTTCGGTTCGCTCGATTTTGGCCACCGCCATCTTTTTCGGCACC
>WGBT01000248.1 GCA_015494185.1 Hyphomicrobiales bacterium
GATTCTGGCATTGGCGGTTGCCATTGTCCAAATGGCAGCTCCCGCCTGGGCAAGGTTTTCCGGGGATCGGATGGTTGGCGGCTTGGCGGTGCCCGCGGCCAAGATCCAGTTTATCTTGCTGGCGATTTCCTTTGCCGCCCTCACCCATGCCTTTGTGGTTTCCGATTTCTCGGTGAAAACCGTCTGGCAATATTCCCACAGCGCCAAACCGATGATCTTCAAGATTTCCGGGGTGTGGGGCAATCATGAAGGATCGATGTTGCTTTGGGTCCTGATTTTAGCGCTGTTTGGGGCGATGGTGGCGCTGTTTGGCCGTAATTTGCCGCCGTCGCTGCGCAACAATGTCCTTGCGGTTCAGGGGTCGATTGCGGTTGCCTTTTTGCTGTTCATCATTTTCACATCGAACCCGTTTGAACGCCTGCCCAACCCGCCGCTCGATGGCCGGGGGCTCAATCCAATCTTGCAGGACCTTGCCTTGGCGTTTCATCCGCCGTTTCTCTATACCGGCTATGTCGGCTTTTCGATGGCGTTTTCCTTTGCCATGGCGGCGCTGATCGATGGCCGGATCGATGCGGCTTGGGCGCGCTGGGTTCGGCCCTGGACCCTGTTGGCCTGGATGTTCTTGACCATTGGCATCTCGATGGGCTCCTGGTGGGCTTATTATGAACTGGGCTGGGGCGGCTGGTGGTTTTGGGATCCGGTTGAAAATGCCAGTTTCATGCCCTGGCTTGCCGGCACGGCTCTGCTGCATTCGGCGGTGGTCATGGAAAAGCGTGAGGCCCTGAAAGTCTGGACCATATTGCTGGCGATTTTGACCTTCTCGCTGTCGATCATGGGCACCTTCCTGGTGCGTTCCGGAGTGCTGACTTCGGTGCATGCCTTTGCCAATGATCCAGATCGCGGGGTTTTCATTCTCGCCATTATGGCGCTGTTTACAGGCGGCGGGCTGGCCCTTTATGCTTGGCGGGCGCCACAGCTCAAACAGGGCGGGTTGTTTGCGCCGATCTCCCGGGAAGGCTCGCTGGTCTTCAACAATTTGATCTTGACGGTGGCCTGTGCCACGGTCTTCATTGGCACGCTTTATCCTCTGTTGATGGAAACCATCGACCCGGCCAAGAAAATCTCTGTGGGAGCGCCGTTTTTCAATCTCACTTTCGGACCGCTGATGATCCCGCTGCTGTTGGCCTTGCCTTTTGGCCCCTTTCTGGCCTGGAAACGCGGTGATATCTATGCCGCCTCGCAACGTCTGATGGCGGCTTTTGCCATTGCCGTTATTGGTGTTGTGATAACTGCGGCTGTTACCTGGGGCGGACCGGTGCTGGCGCCTTTGGGGATTGGACTGGCGTTGTGGGTGATGTTGGGCGCGATTTCTGAGATTGCTTTTCGCGTCAAAATGTTTCGTGCCCCTTGGGATGAGGTTATCCGCCGTCTGAAAAACTTGCCGCGCGCCGCCTATGGCACGGCCTTGGGGCATTTGGGTGTGGGGGTTACACTCTTTGGAATTGTTGCCACAACCGCCTGGCAACATGAAAAAATTCTTGCCATGAAGCCTGGGGAGACCGTGGAAATCGCCGGCTATGAACTGGAATTCAAAGGGGTGGTGCCACAGCGCGGACCGAATTATCAAGAACTAGCGGGGCGTTTTGAAGTCACCGCCAATGGCCAACCGGTCACGACCTTGTTTCCGTCGAAACGCCGCTATCCAGTACAACGTCAAACGACCACAGAAGCAGGCATCTATAATGCCTGGACCGGTGATCTTTACACGATTTTGGGCGATAGTCTTAAAAACGGGGCTTATACGGTGCGGCTTTATTTCAACCCATTTGTGCGGTTGATTTGGATTGGCACACTGATCATGTTCATTGGCGGGATCTTTTCATTGTCAGACCGCCGGTTACGTGTCGGTGCGCCGAAACGGGCGCGGCGGCGCGCTTCTGTCATAGCCCAGCCTGCCGAATGAGGGGGAAACGATGGGTTTTATTTCGATCAGGGGGAACGTGAGGGCATTGTGGCTTTCTCTTTTCCTCATTGTTGCGCCATTGCCGTTCATGAGCCCATCGGCATGGGCGGTTTCTCCTGATGAAATACTGTCAGATCCCGTTCTTGAAAAGCGCGCCCGCAAACTCTCGGCACAGTTGCGCTGTCTGGTTTGCCAGAACCAATCAATCGACGACTCTGACGCGCCGTTGGCGAAGGACTTACGCATACTTGTTCGCGAACGCCTGAAAGCGGGGGACAGTGATCAGCAGGTGATCGATTTTATCGTGAAACGCTATGGCGAATTTGTCCTGCTCAAGCCGGTCTTTGCTCCTCACACGTTGCTGTTGTGGTTGAGCCCGCTGTTGATCTTGATTGCTGCCGGCTATTATCTTTATACCCGCTCCACCTTGTCCTTGCCGAAAAACGGTCCTGCTGATCCGCTCAGCGAAGAGGAAGCCAAACGGCTTGAGGCGCTACTCAATCCCTCCACACCGCAAGATACGACGACAGATCATTAGTGGCGGTGTTTGAGGTGAGGTGGTTGAGGTGGTCAAGAATGAGCTTGTTGGCGAGCAATGTGCGCTTATCTCAAGAGGTCCCTTAATCTTGACCGGTTCCACCGCGGCAAATTTCCGCGCTGGGCAGTATAAACCTCCGTGATATCCAGCGAATCAATTCAAGGGGTTCGTCTGGATGGCCAGTGTGAAAATTCGTCCAGCCTATCAAACTCTTGCCTTGTGCTTAAGCCAAAGACTTGGGAGGCATACAGGCTGGCGGCGTTGCAGCACTCTACCAGATAGCCAGGCCTCGCTGTTCGCACCGAGCCAGGCCGAACCGACCTGTATGAACCATGAAACCGGTCATGATTAAGAGCCCTTGATATTAGCCCGTGAGCCGCTCGATCGCCGGTGGCACCATGCGCTGGGTATGCCCGTCATAGTCATAGGATAGGGGGGATTAAGACCTGCCCGGCAGCGCTTGCACCTGCATCACGAACGGCCCGTCCTTCGAGTGCCGCCATGGGTGCCACCGAAAC
>WGBT01000249.1 GCA_015494185.1 Hyphomicrobiales bacterium
GAACCGCTGCCCCCCAAGGGGAGCGCCGGCAAAATCCGGAATTTGAACCTCGTCTGCCTCGGCAATGATCTTTTCCAGCGCCAGCCACCACATTTCTCCCCGCCCATCGGGAAAATCGGATGGGATATAGATGGTAAACGGCAACCGATACCGCTTGAACAAGGGCCAGGCATTTTCCTTGTTGTCACGATAGCCGTCATCGAAGGTGAAGCAGACAAACCGGCGGTGTTCACCGGATTGGCCGCCGGTTCGAAGCCGCGTCACCGCCTCGTCCAGGCTCACCACGTCAAGGCCCAAATCCAGCACCTGTTGAATGACGCGTTCCAAAAACGCCGCTGAGACTTTCAAATTCCGGGTCGGTTCAAAGGCGGCTCTGGCAGCGGATAGTGAGGGCGGCGGCGCAGCGGTGACCTTGTGAAGCATCAGGATAACCCCTTTGCCTTGAGCCAAAGGAGCCATCCATTTGTGCGCCTGAGCGGCATACATCCCTTTCAAAGCCGCCTTGATCAGAAAATATTTGAGATCGTAATTCACGGCTCAACTCAGCCAACTAGCCTAATTCCAAAGAGGCTTGTCCGGTGATGGTTCGGCTGCTCATAGCGGATCACCGTCTTCTCGCTGGCGTCGACACCGAGAAAATCACGCGCGCTTGCGGCCTCTTTACCGCGTTTTGGCCGTTGGGGCCCGCCAATGATGACGGCTGCTGCAAGTTGCTCTTTGCAATCCGTGAACAGGCGGCGCGCCGTATTGCAATCGGCATGGATGATCACACAGTCATAGACTTCCCGCAAAGCCTCAATCATGTCGTCGAAACCGATCCCCGAAGCCTGGGGATTGAGCCGCAGCCGTGGATTGCCGGCGGAAATAAATTGCAGCGCACTTTCCGGATCGCGTTTGATGACGTCCTCGACCCGCGCCGTGCCAGCCAACAATTCCCGCATTCCCGGCGTCCGCGGCAAACCAAGTGTGGACGACAAGACATGCAAAGACTCGCTGCGGTCAAGCAGCAGGGTTTTGACTTTGGCATCGGCGATTTCCCGGGCCATGTCGATCACATCGGCGGTGATGTCATAATCCGGTGGTTCACAGCTGACGAGCACGCTCAACCCCTTGTGCTGTTGCACGGCTCCGCTGATCCGTTGAGCCACCGCGCGCAACGATTTGAGGGTAATGGTTTGTGGACGGCCAAACGGCGGCTCCTCTGCGCTGTTTTCCGCCAAAACCTCAGAGACAAGATCATCGGCCTCTGTATCCAAATCAGAAAAATCGTCATGGGCCTCACCCTCAAGCCCCAGATCCAGATCATCGAGTTCAGAAAGCTCGGTCATGCCGCCGGCTTCGACCTCCTCATGAAGAGGGGCTTCAAGTGAAGAGTTTTTTGGTTTTTTCCCCTTGGACCGCTCCAACCGCTTGAGCGCACTGGAGGCAATGGTTTTATGATGCAAAAGGTGTTCTTTCAGTCTGTTGGCAAGCAGATCCTTCAGCATGGTTCTGGGTCTCCTGATTGTGTTTGTTATGGGCTATCGGGCAGCTTCACCCCGCCATTCGTTTCAACCGGTTGTGCGAAAGTTTGCGGTCTTTCGGCCAAAGGGGGCTTCTTTTCCACCCGGTTTGTCGACGTTTCTGGTTTCCTTTGTGCGGCCGTTGCCTCAAATTGTGACGGCGGCGCTGAGCCGTGCCCTTGGGATTGCAATGTTGCAAGGCGGTGGTCCTGGTCTGTGGCAGGTCCGCGCTCCTGGTCATCGTTATGGGTGTGGCGTTGTTCAGGCTGCATGGACGCCATCAAAATCTTGGTCACGATCACGAGAAGCGTCACCATCAAGGTGGCGAGCATGGTCAAGACCACAATTTGCATGGTTTTGGGAAAGGCTGGGATCGTGGAAGCATAAGCCCGTTCATAGATCGTCGCCCCCGCCGAAACTGCGCTGAGATCAAGGCGGGCCTTGGCGTCGCGCTGGCGGGCGAGAAAGGTTTGCAGCACCTCGCGGCTGGCCTTGGCGTCCCGTTCCAATTCCCGCAACCGGATCTGTTCAGGCGATTGTCCGCCACTGGTTTTGGTCAGCCGCGCCAGGCTGGCACTTAAGGATTTTTCCCGGGCCCCGGCGATGGCCGCTTCATTTTCCAGACTGGCAACGATTTTGCGCGCCTCGCGCCGGATTTGCTTTTGCAGGCCCTTGAGTTCCGCCCTGAGACGTTTCATCCGCGGATGGGATGGAAGATGAGTTGCCGAAAGCTGGGCGATACGCCGTTGCAAGGTCACCCGTTGTTCCAACAGCCGTTGAATGAGCGGTGATTTGAGAACGTCTGCGGCCGCCGCAATCGTTCCGTTATTTTCCAACAGTTTGCGGATCAATCGCGCCCGGGCTTCCGCCTCGGTTCGCGCCGCCTTGGCAAGGATCAGCCGGTTGTTCAATTCCGCAAGCTGCTGGTCGGAAAGCTCGATATTATTGGAACTCGAATAAAGCCCGGTCTTGCGCCGATAAGCCCCGACACGGGCTTCCGCCTCTGCCACATTGCGGCGCAGCCGGGCAATCTGCTTGTCGAGCCAATCGGTGGCGGATTTGGTCCGCGCCAGCCGTTCATTGCGGCGCCATTGCAGATAAGCTTCTGCAAGCGCATTGGCAATTTTGGCCGCCAGCTCAGGATCGCTGGATTCGAACTCAATGGCAATGGTGCGCGAATCGCCAACCGGATAAACCGTCAGCCGCTCACGAAAACTGCGCAGCACCCGTTCGCGCTCACTCATTTTAAACGGATCGGGAAGCAGGCCAAGCTGCACCGCAAACTGTTTGAGCGTGCCCATCGGGTTCAAGACGGGATTGAATTCTGGGTTGCGCACAAGTTCCAATTGTTCCGCCACCTGGGCGGCCAAATCCGCCGAATAGAGCACTTCGACCTGGGAGGCGATGGTTCCTTTGTCGATCTGCTCGACCGTCACCGCCTCGCCCGCATTGTCCACCGGACGGCGAAAAACCGACTGATCATTCTCAAGCAGAATACGCGTTTGCGCCATATAGACCGGCTCGACCGTGGACAAATAGGCCAGCGCCACCCCTCCAGCAACAAGCGGCATCATCACGACCCATTTCCAGCGTTTGAGCACGCCTTTCATGAGGACCGAGAAGTCGAGATCGTGAGAATAGTGGTTTGGCGAGGAACTAGACATAACTAAAAAAACTTGTACTTATTACTTCCTGAAACATTGCATGTAATTCTTTATAAAATACCAATAATGTGAATTTTATCATATGAATTCACTCAATAGTTGTTAACGTGCGGTGGGGGATGAGAAAGGTTGAGAGCAAGAAAAGATGCCAAAAGCCTGCTTTTCAGGCTTTTAGCAATAAGCGTTCAATCCGGCTGCGAGCTTCGGGCAGGGATTTCTTTTCGGGCATGAAGAGATGTTTTTGCAGGAAAAAGCCGGTCAATTGCAACGCTTCGAGAATAGCCGTCCGGTCTGGCGCACGTTGTTGGCCTGTCGTTAAGAATGCCGGTAACGGTAAGAGTTTGGAGCGGTAAGGCTGTCTCTTATACACA
>WGBT01000250.1 GCA_015494185.1 Hyphomicrobiales bacterium
CGGAGATGTGTATAAGAGACAGTAAAAACAAGGTCAAAATAAAATTGGCAATCGGGCCCGCGGCAACGATTGCAGCACGCTGCCACAAGGGCCGGCCTTGCACGGTCTGGGCGCGTTCTTCTTCGGAAAGCTGTTCGAATTTCTTGCGATCGGGCACACTGGCGGCATTCTCATCGTCCACGAACTTCACATAGCCGCCAAGTGGAATCCAGGCGAAACGCCAACGGGTGCCATGGCGATCGTTGAAACCAAAGATTTCCGGGCCAAAGCCTATCGAAAAGGTGACGACTTTCACCCCGCACCAGCGGCCAACGAGAAAATGACCGAGTTCATGGACAAACACCACCACCGTAAACACCGCCAGCGGGGCGATGAACCATATCAGAAAGTTGCTCGAGAAACTGGTGATTTGGGAAATCAAATCCATACTTGGCTCGTCTCCATGCTGGGATTGGGCCGCCCGGCCTCTGCTCCATGATCAACTCAACGACATCCCTCACCTATCGTCTTCTGAGTTGCAACAACATTACCACAGGTTGCTATAAATTGACGCGCCTGCAGACCAGCCCTCAAGAATGAGCGCCGAATGCTCAATGCCCTACCGGCAATTTGTCCTACACCGCAAACGTCAAGAATCAAACAGTGCCGTAAATCTATGCCACACTCCCCGTCAAATCGCAAACCGAGGCAACTCTTCCCGCGCCAGCCTGCGCGCAGCCTGATCTATACGGAATACGTCATCAAGAGTTTGTGGCGCGGGCAAGGCGCTCAACTGCATCATGGCCTCAAGTGTCTGTTCACATAATGCAGTAATGGCTAAAAAGCCAATCTCCCCCGCCAAAAATGCTGCAACGGCAATCTCATTGGCAGCATTCATGACCGCCGGCGCTCCACCGCCGAGCTTGAGAACCTCACGGGCCAACCGCAACGCTGGGAACCGGTCCAAATCCGGCGCCTCGAAATCCAGCCTGGCCAATTCAATGAGATCAAGCGGTTTGGTCGGCGCTTCAATACGTTGCGGCCATCCCAGCGCAAAAGCAATCGGTGTGCGCATATCCGGGCTGCTCATTTGCGCCAACACCGAACGGTCGGTGAATTCCACCAAACAATGAACAATAGACTGGGGGTGGATGATCACATCCAGCTGTTCAGGTTCAACCGGAAACAAATGGTAAGCCTCGATGAGCTCAAGCCCCTTATTCATCATGGTGGCGCTGTCAATCGTGATTTTGCGCCCCATGGACCAATTGGGATGTTGCAGCGCCTGACGTGGGGTCACCTCTTTCATTTCATCTTTCGACAGGCGGCGAAACGGCCCGCCTGAGGCGGTCAGGGTGATTTTTTCGATGGCCGAAGACGGATTGGCGCCAATGGCCTGAAACACCGCAGCATGTTCGGAATCCACCGGCAGCAAAACCGTGTCATGCGCCGCCACCTGCTGCATGAAAACCTCGCCGGCCGAAACCAGACATTCCTTATTGGCCAGTGCCACGCAATGGCCTTGTTGAACCGCAGCCAGAGTGGGTTTGAGACCGGCAATGCCGACAATGGCCCCCATGGTCCACTCAGCTGGATGAGCGCCGGCTTCCACCATGCCCGATGGCCCCGCCGCAACTTGGGTCGCACTGCCTGCCAGCGCCGCTTTGAGCTCCTTGTAAAGGCTGGGATCGGCGATCACCGCCAATTCAGCCTTGAATTGGCGCGCCGCAGAAGCCAAATCTGCAACATTGCGATGCGCCGTTATCGCGCCAAGCTGATAAGCATCAGGATCACGGGCGATCAAATCCAGCGTGTTTTGCCCAATCGTCCCCGTCACACCAAGGATATTGATCCGTTTCAAAGCCGGCGCCTCAAGGCGCGGTTGCTCTGCGCGCGCAAAATCTTGACTTGCTTCCATACCCCATGATCCCTAAATGCCCAATTCAGCCTACCCCCCCCAGATCAATAAGCCAGCCCCAGGACTTTCTGGATTGTGCCACAGGGCTATCACGACAGCAGCAATGGCGGCAAAAGTCAAACCATCAAAACGATCCATC
>WGBT01000251.1 GCA_015494185.1 Hyphomicrobiales bacterium
CCCATCGACTACGGTGCGGTCGGTGCTCCCATAGCCCAACCCCTTGGTGAGCACGGTGTAATAACCGGTCACCGCCAAAAGCGCCAGACCGGCCACCAACAGACCGGTCACCGCCCCGGATTTGAAGGCGATATCGAGCCCGGCACTCAAACTAGTGCTGGCCGCCTGGGCGGTGCGCACATTGGCACGGACCGACACCAACATGCCAATAAAGCCCGCCGCCGCCGACAAAAGCGCCCCGATCAAAAAGCCAACCGCTACGGTCAACCCCAACAGCCAGGCGACGATGACAAAAATAATTGTGCCCGTTATCCCGATGGTGGTGTATTGCCGGGTCAGATAGGCTTCCGCCCCCTCCTGAATGGCCGCCGCGATTTCGCGCATTCTGGCGCTTCCCGCATCGGCCGACATCACCGATTGGATGGCCCAGACGCCATAGACCAGTGACAGCGCGCCGCAGCCGAGCACAGCCACCAGCATAGTGAGATCACTCATGGGTTCCTCCCCCTTTGATATTATCGATATTCATTATCCGCCCCTATATTGCCCTATCCGCGCCAAGCGTTTCCCAATGGGCCCGCCTAGACGCGTGTTATCTGAAAAACCGCTGGCATCTTCTCCCTGCCGTTGCGATTTGCCGGGCAGATTGGCAAATATTTCGCCCTGTGGCAATTCGTATCAACACAGATTGGCAAATTCTTTTCTGCCTCCCCTTTCCCAAAGGGCGCAATACACCTGCTTGAAAAGTTAGAAATGTTGAAAGGAAGCCGTCTTGAAGGTGACCGGTTTGTCATCTGGCCCCAAGACTTGCAGGCCGTTGTCCGCCGCGCCGATTTCACCAATCTCGGTGACGTCCACCCCAAAGGCCGCCGCCTCCCTGCGATAAGCCTCCACCGCCTTGGCAGGAATAGTGGCCAGGATCTCGTAATCATCCCCGCCGGTCACCAACCGCTCGATTTGCCCCGGATCCGCTGCGATGATTTGACGTGCCGCATCTGAGAAGGGGACCGCATCGAGCCTTATAACGCCCCCCATGCCAGAGGCCGACAACAGCTTTGCCAAATCCCCGATCAGCCCGTCAGAAACATCCATCGCCGCCGTGGCATAGCGGCGCAACAGCGGCACCAAGGGCAGGCGCGGTTGCGGCGCCAGATAAGCTCGTTCAAATTGCGCCAAAGCCGCAGGCGACAGCCCCCAACGCTTTGTCTGCGCGCTCTGCTGCCGCACCAACAGGCCCATGGCCGCCTCCCCAATCTGCCCCGATACGACAATCTTGTCCCCCGCCTTGGCGGTGGAACGGCGCACCATGGTCCCTGTGGGCAGTTCGCCAATGGCGGTTATGGTGATGGTGAGAGGACCACCGATCCGGGTGGTATCGCCTCCGAGAAGACGGCAACCATAACTGCGGCCGGCCTGCTTCAACCCCGCTGCAAAACCGCTCATCCAAGCCGCGTCCGGCGCCTTTGGCAGCGCCAGACTAAGCAGATAAGCCACCGGCGTGGCCGCTTTGGCCACAAGATCGGAAATATTGACCGCCAGCGCTTTGCCGGCAATCAAGTCGGCAGGATCATCGGCCCCAAAATGCACCCCGGCAATCAGCGTATCACAACTGATGACCAGATCATGGCCGGACTTGGGACGCAGCCAGGCCGCATCATCCCGCAACCCCAACGCCTCTGGGTTTTGGCGCGCAAGAGGCGCAAGATAGCGGCTGATGATCTCCTCTTCGCTAATCCCCATCTGACGCCTTCCATCTGACGCCATCAATGGGCGTTGGCTGGATCGGCTTCACTTTCACGGGATGCCTGCAATTCTTGCACCCGCAGCTCACGGGCCAACCGGTCAAGAATGCCGTTGACCACTTTTGGCTCATCACCATCGAAAAAGGAATGGGCAATCTCGATATATTCGTTGATGATCGCCTTGGCTGGCACACCGGTTTTGCCATAAAGTTCAAATGCCGCAGAACGCAAAATCGCCCGCACAATACTGTCGATCCGCGCCAGCCGCCACCCCTTGGCCAACTTACCGGCAATCATCGGATCGAGTATCCGTTGCTCCCTGACAACGCCACGAACAAGATCCAGAAAATAGCTTTTATCGGCCTTGCTGAAGGGAATGCCATCGATGTCTTGCCCCAGCCGGTGCTTGATATATTCGGGGATGATATCTGCCAGAGGCTTGCCGGTCATCTCCATCTGATAAAGCGCCTGAACCGCCCCAAGACGCGCGAGACTGCGCTTATTGGGCCGGTGGTTAGGCCGGCCTTTCCGCCCATCACGCGGCCGCCGCCTCACCTGGGGGGATGGGCCCGTTTTCCCGGCCTTCCCCCTCAAATCACTGGAATCACTCGCCGGAGGCGTCATTTCACAGACTTTCATATTTGTCGATCAGCGAACTGCGGCTTTCCTGGCGCAGCTGCATCAACCGCAGGCAAGCCCGCGCCGCATCACCGCCTTTGTTCTTGCCATCCACCCGGGCGCG
>WGBT01000252.1 GCA_015494185.1 Hyphomicrobiales bacterium
TTCTCCAGTTCCGGCGCGGACTGGGGGGGAGATCGCGGTCCTCCATATAACGCAGGGGCGGCTTGTATGGGGTTGTGATGGCATGCAGGCTGGCTTCCAGGTCGGCTTCAATCCCTGCATTTGACTCTTCAAAATAGGTGACAAGGTCCATGACTTGAGAAAAGCTGCGGCCATGGGCATGGGCTGAATGGGGGGCCGAATGGGCCTGTCTGGCTGCGTTCTGGGCATTCCTTCTGTCTTCCAGAAGAGCCCGGATCTTGGCTGCGCGGCCAGGCCTGTCACGGTTCCACATGGCGGCAATGGCTGTCCACTCTCGATCTTCAATGCGGGCAAATTTTGTCAGTGTCTTTGTGATTCCTTCTTCAGCCTGCCGCCGCATGTCCTCGTCATCGCTGGCAAACCGTCCGGCCAGCATCTCATCTGGGGCTATGTCATAGCTAAAGAGCAGCTCAAGAAAATCTGGGCTCACCCGTCCCAGGAGATACCACAGTACCATCTGCGCTTCCGGAGACAGTGCTTCGGCCCAGTTGCCAAGGCGATTCAATCCTGCCAAGCGCAAAGCACTGCCAATGAGTGGCTTTGCTGGATTAGGCGAGGGAGGCGTGTCCGGTCTATACTGTCTTATCAGATCGCGAAACCCAGGCGTGGTCAGCCAGGTCCGCACCAGCTGCGGCGCCTCCCAAAAGGTCTTATGATCCAAAAAATCCGCCTCGATCTGACGAATGCCATTCTCTGCCCCGGACACTTTGTGAAAATCAGGCGTTTGCCTGTGCCAGTCATGGTAACGGTGATAGGTGTGGATCAGCGCGATTTCCCCAGTCTTATCAACCAGAGAAGCAATTTCGTTGTGCAGGTTTTGATCAGCGCGGGGCGCACTGCCGTGTGTAGGCTTTTCCGTGCCAAGGTCTTGCATGGCACTGTCAAAATGTGTGCTGCGAGCGTAAAACTGTGCTGTGCGTTTGGCTTTGTCGATGGTAGGACGTGTGATCTGGTGTTGAAGATGCGACAAATCCTTCTCAAGGGCCTGTTTCAGGCCGGCAAACTGTGGCCAGTGGAACAGGTTGTCAACTGGAATAAAGTCTTGCGTTAAGAAGATGAAGGACAGGATTTTAGAGGATTGCTGCCCTCTTGCGTGCGAGCGCGCATCACGCGGCCTCCGGTCCAGATCATGCGATGCCAAGATGAAACCGTCGTCTGGGGTGCGCACCATCAGACCGACAATGTCACCATGGACTAGTGGGTGCCGTAACCCGGCCTGCGGCCCGGTAAATACGGCGGCCACTTCATCCGCTCTCTGATACGATTCTGGTTGCAGCCCGTCAATGCGGTAGGCCTGCAAGTGTGGTTCATCAAACAAAAGGCCTGCAAGGTGAACGGATCTGCTAGCGCGGGTTTGTGCGTTGGCGGGGGTGGCGCGGCCAAATCCTCCGGTTTTTTGGCGAAGTTTATAAAAGGCGTCCCGGGCATAGTCATCCAGGGCCTCCTGCGCCAGACGGTAGGCCGCTAAGGGCCGCCAGTGAAAAGCTATGATATTGCGGTAAATATACCGCCGGAACGTGGCGCTTTGCCCAGCTGCAATCAGAAAGGCCGGGCAGGTTTTCCTGGCGCGGACTTTATTAAGGCGTTCGGTGATCTTGGCCTTCACAGGCTGGCGGCCCGGGGGGAGAGCTTTGCTCTTTTGGGGCTGCAGGAAAGTCCCCTGGGTTGCCGGCAGGGCTGTCCGGACATGAAATTTGGTTCTATCGAAGGGGAAAATACGCCGTGCTGGGCCAAATTGCGTTGTGTTCCAGACTGGCACGGCATAAAGCGCTGAGAACAAATATTGTTCGTCCGTTTGGCCTATGTGCCGCCCCTCGAGCACGGAAAAAAAACGGTCTGCGAGCTGAAAATCATTATCCTGCGGTCTGTGGGCAATCACAAGGCTGATCTGCGCATGACGCAAGCTGCGCTCATGACGACCGTTCCGGCGGACAGCAAATCCAAGACCTGTGACCATGACCCTATTATGCTCAGGCTGAGACATGGCCGTTTCAAGAGAGAGCCGGTTGTCTTTGCCCAACGTGCTTGACACAGGGGGGGTGGAAAATTGCATGACTGCAGATAAGGTCCGAAAGCCCTGCTGTTCCTCAAAAGCCATTACGGAGACTTCGAATGGAGGCTTCAATGGCAGGCGTACGGCAATGGGAAGATCTGACTGTGACAACCATTTGCTGCGGGTGGTGTCATCTCCCAAGCGGCGGTTGGGCTCTCCCTCAAGCCGCTTGTTTGGTATGGGATGAAAGGGATAAACCTTGCTTTGGGGGGGGGAGCCATCCCCACCCTGATATTGGGTTATTTTGAGAAAACGGTGGCGGGTTTTCTGGGCATGAGCAGAGGGAGGCAGGCAGATCAATGTGCTGTAACCGGCGCTTTGTGCAGGCGCCGGCAACCACAAAATGCGGTATGGAACTTTATCTTGATCTTGTGTTACCCTGTTTAACTCTTGCCCCACAATGACAAGCTCTGTTTCGCTCCCCTATTTGCGGATGCTCGTCCTTGTGGAGTTTATATATCGTGAATAGCCAGTCTTCAAGATCAGCGGGAGCACAATCTGATGAAAACTGCTTCTTATTAAAGGACTTGTGCTCTCTAGCTCATAGTCCCAGCCCCCCGGCACCTAGGCCACTACGACGAACTGGCCCATCATGCCGCCGTCCTCATGTTCCAGAATATGGCAGTGAAACATATAGGGGTTGATGGGATCGGCATAGTCTTCGAATTTGGCAATGACCCGCACGGTTTCACCGCCAGCCACCGTCACCGTGTCTTTCAGTCCCAGCTCATGGGGCGCAGGGGGGCGGCCGTTGCGGGTGAGAATCTGAAACTGAATGTCATGGATGTGGAACGGATGCATCATCGGTGAGGCGTTGGAAATCTCCCAGATTTCGGTGGTCCCCAACTTGACCCGGGCATCGATGCGGCGCATGTCCATTTCCTTGCCATTGATGGTGAAATTCGATCCCCCGCGCATCATCGCCATCGGTCCCATCAGCATGTCGAGCCGGAACCGGCGGGTTTTGACGGCCATGGCCGGATCAAGCCGCGGCAGGTCGAGAAGCTTAGGCGGCAGCTCTGGTGAGGGCGTCAGGGTCTTGCCGGGCTGAATGCGCAGCACCTCGAAACGGCGATTGTCATCAGACATCATGCTCATCATCCGTCCCATCATGCCGCTGCCCCGGCCAGGATTGACGGTCCGATAGGGAAAGGTGACGAGATCCGCCGGGCCTGATTTGTTGATCGCAACAACGATTTCAACCCGTTCCCCTGGGGCGATCACGACGCGCCGGGCCTTGACCGGCCGCGGTAACAGCGAGCCGTCACCGGCGATGATGTCGAAGCTTCGATTGTCAGAGAACCCCAAATTATAGGTGCGCGCATTGGAGCCGTTGAGCAGCCGCAGCCGGACTTTGGTCGTGGTGGCGGTGAAAATCGGGGCGAAGCCGCCATTGACCAGCAGCACATCGCCTTTCATGCCGTTCATGCTGTCATGCATGTTGCGGCTGTAAATCAGCCCGCCATTGCGGTTGAAGCGTTTGTCTTGCAAGATGACCGGAATATCGTCGACACCATAGGTTTTGGGCAGCGGCAGATCATCGGTTTGCGGATCGCGAACACGGATGCCACCCGCCATGCCAAGATAGGCGTGCAGGCCGGTTTTGTGTAACAAATGCGGATGATACCAGAACAGGCCCGCCTGTTGCTTGACCCGGAAAGAAGGCCGCCATGTCGCCCCCCGCTGGATCACCTGATGGGGGCCGCCATCGGCAATCGCCGGCAGATGCAGGCCATGCCAGTGTAGGGTGGTGCTTTCTCCAATATTGTTCTTGACGTTGAGCTGCACCCTCTCGCCATTACGAAAGTCAAGGGTAGGGCCAAGATAAGGACCATTGACACCAAGGGTTGGAGTTTTGACGCCGGGGTAGAATTCCGACACCCCGCGGGTCAGGGTAAGGTCATAAACGCGGACGCCATTTTCCAGCCGCCCTTTGAGCAAGGGGGGGATCTTCAGCGGGGCTGGCTGGGAACGCCGGGCCAGCGCCGAACGGCTGCCCCAATCGCTGCGAGAGGCCAGGCCGCTGGCAATGATAGCGCCACTTGCCGCCATCCCAGCCAACATTTTTCTTCGTGTGATCATGTTTTCGATTTTGCTCCAATCAATTCCAATCAATTATGATAACTTCTTGCGCCGTTCTTCGTATTCTTCGGTGCCGATTTCACCGCGGGCATAGCGTTCGTTCAAAATATCCAGCGGAGATTTTTCATGGGTATTGCGTTTGTTGCCGCCAAAGCTGCGAATGAGCGCAACCAGGAACCAGATCAGCAGAAACAGAATGATCAGTCCAATCACCGGGCCAAACCACATGCCTCCCGGCCCCATCATATTCGGCCCCATCATACCGCTGCCAGGCATCATACCGCCGCCGGGATCGCCAGGCATTTGTGCCCAAAGTTCCATCATGCTCATGCCGAGCTCTCCATTGCGATTGAGCTGCGTTGGAGGGCCAAGATAAAGGTTCCCGCAGCTAGCACCTCAAGCGCTTTTTTTGCGAGGCTTTTCACGAACCTGTGAGCGGCAGGCTGCTGTCTGGCTCAATGATGCTCCCTCACAAAAAGTTGAAAAACAGGCTTGGTTCGCGGACCAGCCCCAAGGCTAGCCCCTTTGCCGCCAATGCGCCCGTTTGACGCAGAAGTTTATGGCTTGACCCTCCAGCAAGGGGAACCCCCATGTGATGAACGGGCTGGAAAAACAACAATCACAAGAGCAATCACAATGGAGGAGTTGCCATGACTGATACCGATGAAAAAATGAAAACGCCCAACCGCCGGGACGCCTTGAAGGGCACAGCGGCACTGATGGGGCTGATTGCAGCCGCTGGGATGTTGGCGCGTCCCACACCAGCATCGGCGAAAATCTCAAAACGCGCGGCAGGTTATGTCGCCTCGCCAAGAAATGGCCAGAAATGCGCCAATTGCCGCTGGTTCTACCCGCGCTCGCGGACCTGCAAGGTGGTCTCGGGAACTTTCAGCCCCAATGGCTGGTGCCGGCTCTGGCGCCGATAATTCGCCCCTTTCCCAATGCGCAAACCGAAAAGGAGACTTTCTAATGTTGAAGAACAAAATGAATAGCACAGGCCTGACCATGGTGCTTGCTGCGGCTGCTTTCGCCCTCATGCCGCTGACAGCCAGTGCGCAAGGTATGATGGGTCCCGGTATGATGGGGCCGGGCATGCAACCGGGGATGACTGGTCAGCCCGGTCAAATGCCGCCCCGGCAATGGGGGCAGGGTTTTGGCCAACCGGGAACCGGGGGACCTGGTATGATGGGACCAGGCATGATGGGACCCGGCGCGATGGGCCCCGGTATGATGGGCCAAGGCATGCAGCCGCAAGGTTATGGCTCTCCCGGCATGATGCAGGGCCAGATGCCAGGGCCGCAAGGCCGTGGCTGGCAGGGCGGTATGCAGCCCATGGGACCGGGCATGATGCAAGGCGGCCCTCGCGGTGGCGGTTGGGGCGGTCACCGTCGCTAAAGTTCGCTTTCCTTTCTCAAGCAAGACCTCCAAAACCTTATTACAATCATCGCGTGTGGCCCTTTACGCATTTTTGAGCGTAAAGGGCCATTGAAGATCAAGGGAGCGTTTCCCAAATTTGTTTTGGTACAGGCAAATAAACTTGCTTGAAATGGAGAGTGTCATGAAAACTGAAAAAATTGCCCGTGAAGACTGGGCACGTTATTTTGACCAAGTGACGAAATTTCTCGAAGGGAAACGTGCCGTTGTAGAGCTTGAGTCCTTGAAACTGGGTGACCAGGTCGAAGCCAATTCACTGCCACTTTTTGGGATAACCTATGATTATAAAAACGACATCATCGAAGTGGCGATGGACGGGCTTGATCATTTGATCCATAAGCCTCAAGATGTTTTTGTTGGAGTTGGCGAATTTGGTATTGAGTCGATTGAAATCGTGGATGCACAGGGCGAAAAACAAATCATTTCGCTGTTTGCTCCCGTTGTTCTCCCAAAACCGGAACGCGCCCAGGCGGCCTAAACCCAATCGTTGGAAGCGGGGAGCTGTCTCTTGTTTGTGAAAGAGCGTTGCATTTATAGGATCAAAGACTGTTCCTTGACGATTCTTCCTGTGGCGCAGACTGTTATTTAAAGGAGCAATAATGAGTGAAACAATCACCAAACCGGTGCAGATTGTCTGTCCCCATTGCGATGCGATCAATCGGGCGCCGGCGGCAAAATTGGTGCCCGGCGTCCGTGGCAAATGCGGGGCCTGTCACAAGCCGCTATTCGAGGGACAGCCGATTGCCTTGAATGCGGCACGTTTCGCCCGGCACGTCAACAACAGCGATATTCCTTTGCTGGTCGATTTTTGGGCGGAATGGTGCGGCCCCTGCAAGATGATGGCACCGATGTTTGCGGCCGCAGCAAAGGAACTGGAGCCGCAAGTGCGCTTGGCCAAGATCGATACCCAGGCCGAGCAGATGTTGGCGGCGCAATACAATATTCGCTCGATCCCAACACTGGCGCTCTTCCACCATGGCCGCGAGATTGCCCGGACCGCGGGCGCAATGGACACCAATGCCATTCGCAACTGGGTTCGGCAATATCTTTGATATTTGGTATTAGTCATTGGGAGGGATGCGGTGGGGGACCTGATAGAGAGGGGCTAGGTTTGACGGCACCTTCCGGCCTGCACCGGTCCTTACATTCCATGGTGAGACACTGGCATTTTCAAATGATTTGTCAAGGGTTTTAACCGCTTCGCGGCGCTATAGCGCCCTTGACAAATCATTTGAAAATGCAACAACGCTTACCATGGAATGTAAGGACGGATCTGACACTGTCTAGAGAAGATTGAGTGTAGACTTAATATATGAGTGTAGACATACGCTCATAATCATGAGCGCCTTGCTCATATCCTTCATGAGCCTCTTTCAGGCCGTGAGGGGCTCATCTTTTTCTGAAAATACGGTTGTTGCGCTGATGGCGGGGAAAGACGTTCATTAACGCTTTGTTCACCGGATTTTTCTGATTTGTCAATCGATTTGGTTTATAAAGCCAGATCAACCGTGAATTGTCTCCCGCCAAGCTTATGTTCAACATAATCAAACATGAAATCTGACGACGGATAGCATGAATTCATCAACAGCAGACACAAAGACCAACGACAAGGTGCAGTCCAGGGATTTTGCTTTCCAGGCTGAGGTTTCCAGGCTGCTCGATTTGATGGTTCACTCGGTGTATTCCGAGCGTGAGATTTTCCTGCGTGAGCTGATCTCCAATGCGGCGGATGCGCTCGACAAGTTGCGTTACGAGGCGCTGACGCAGCCTGAGCTGTTGCGCGATGATGGTGATTTGCGGATCTTGCTGCAACCAGACAAGATCAAAAAGACATTGCGCATCGGCGACAATGGCATCGGCATGAGCCGCGATGAGATGATCGAAAATCTTGGCACTATCGCCCGCTCCGGGACCAAAGCGTTTCTGGATCGGCTCAATGCCGAAAGCGAGGCCGCAGCCAAGGGCCAAGGCAAGTCTGAAGCTGGTGAGAAGAACAAGCTGGGTCTGATCGGGCAATTCGGTGTCGGCTTTTATTCCGCCTTCATGGTTGCCGACAAGGTCGAGGTCATCAGCCGCAAAGTTTTTGAGGACACCGCCCATGTCTGGACCAGTGATGGCAAGGGAACGTTTACCGTCACCGAAGCCACGCCCGAACAGGCCGAGCAATTACCGCACGGCACCATCATCACGCTTCATATGAAGGATGATGCCCTTGACTTCCTCGAGGAGGCTGAGCTGTCGCGGATCGTGAGCACCTATTCCGATCATATCACCTTCCCGATCAAGCTGCTCGATCACAATGGCGAGGAGCGCAAACAGCTCAATGCGGCAAGCGCGCTATGGCGCCAGCCCGCCCATCAGGTCACCGAACAGCAATACAAGGATTTTTATGCCCATGTGACCGGAATGTGGGATGAGCCACAGCTTAAAATTCACTATCGGGCTGAGGGCTTACAGGAATTTACGGTCCTGTTGTTCGTACCGGGGCACCCCCCCTTTGATCTTTACGATCCCAACCGCCGTGGCCGCATCAAGCTTTACGTGCGGCGGGTGTTCATCTCGGACGATGCCGAAATCCTGCCCGCCTATTTACGTTTTGTCCGTGGTGTGATTGATTCGGAAGACATGCCGCTCAATCTGTCACGGGAAATGTTGCAAAACAATCCCACCGTTGCCGCCATTCGCAAAGCGGTGACCGGGCGGGTGCTCTCGGAACTGGCGAAATATGCCAACAATGATCCTGAGGGCTATAAGACCTTGTGGCAGCATTTCGGTGCGGTTCTCAAAGAAGGGATCTATGAAGATCCGGAACGCCGCGACAGCCTTTACAAGCTATGCCGTTTCAAGACCACTAAAACCGCCGAGGGCGAGTTGCGCAGTCTTGCCGACTATGTTGCCGACATGCGTGAGAATCAGAAAGAAATCTACTATCTGGTGGGGGACAATGCCAAGCAGGTGATGTGGAGCCCACAGTTGGAAGGGTTTAAGGCGCGGGATGTTGAGGTGCTGCTATTGAGTGATCCCGTTGATAATTTCTGGGTCACGACGGCGCTGGGCTTTGAAGGCAAACAATTCAAGTCGATCACCCAGGGAGATGTCAATCTCGATGACATTCCGCTGGCACAGCGTCCCCGCAAGAAGAAGAAAGATGAGCCTGACCAGCAAACCATTGCCAGTGTGATTCGGGCGGTGGCGGAAGTGCTTGGGGATCACGTTTCTGATGTCCGCGAAAGCCGCCGGTTGGTGAACAGTCCGGCCTGTCTGGTGGCGCCGGAAGGCGGCAGCGACCGGGCTCTGGGCAAATTGCTGGAGAAACAACACAGTGGCAAAGCCCAGGCGCCCATTCTAGAAATCAATCCAAAACATGAATGGATTGATCTGTTGCAGGCGAAATCCCGCGGCCGTTCAATTGGTGATGAGAAGGATCGCAAGGAATTTGAGGATTTGGCTTGGCTTCTCTTCGATCAGGCGAATATTCTCGATGGCGTTTTGCCGCTCGATCCGGTGAAATATACCGAGCGGTTGAACCGCCTGATCTTCAGTGCCAAGCCCCATAAATCGTAAAATAATACCGGCGGTCTTTATGACCGGCCGCTGGTATAACTGGTATAAAGTGTAAAAACCTGATTTTGTGGCAGATCGTGTCTGACGCAACAACACCTTTAGGTCTGCGCCTGTCCTTCCATTCCATGGTGAGCGTTTTTGCATTTTCAGCTGGTTTGTCAAGGACCGCCTTTGGCGGCCGCAAAGTGGTTGCATCCTTGACAAACCAGCTGAAAATGCCCTGCTCGAACCATGGAATGGAAGGACGGATCAGCCCCTCTCGGTAGGGGGGAGTGCAGTTTTTGTAGAAATAAAAACCGGAAGATATTGATTGCGGAAGGTTTGGCGCTGTATCCCTTGTCTGTAGAGACCGCGCTAATTTTCTGAAATTTATACCGGAATATTGATCTTTGACCGCTTGTGTTCTTGAGCCCCTGGAAGGGAGTGGGGCGGGAGCGACGCTAATTTCCGCTTCTGTCCAGTTGGGGCATTGCGATACCGGCTTGAGTGCAGGCGGCTTGCAGGGTGTTGCGTAACAGGCAGGCGATGGTCATGGGCCCCACCCCGCCGGGAACCGGTGTGATGGCACCCGCGATTGCCTTTGCGGCTGCGAAGTCCACATCGCCTACAAGGCGGGTTTTTCGCTCCGCCTTTCCCCCCTCTTCTTCTATTGTGGCCGGAACCGGGACGCGGTTGATGCCAACGTCGATCACCGTGGCGCCCGGCTTGATCCAATCCGCCTTGACCATTGCAGGACGCCCCACAGCGGCGATCAGAAGGTCAGCCCGGGCACAGATCTGAGGCAGGTTTTGCGTGCGCGAATGGGCAATGGTAACCGTGCAATTCTCGGCCAGTAAAAGTTGGGCGAGGGGCTTGCCGACAATATTCGACCGCCCGATCACCACGGCATTGAGTCCGCTTAAATCCGGCAGCCAGGATTTCGCTAGCATAAGGCAGCCAAGCGGCGTGCAAGGAACCAGCCCAGGTAAGCCCAATGCGAGCCGGCCGGCATTGAGTGGGTGAAACCCATCAACATCTTTTTCGGGGGTAATCGCCTCGATGATTTTCGCGGTGTGAATATGTTGGGGCAAGGGAAGTTGCACCAAAATACCGTGTACCGCGGGATCGCTATTGAGACGATGGACGGCTTCCAGCAATTCCGCCTCGCTGACATCTTCAGGAAGTTTGGTCTCAAACGAACGCATTCCCACAGCAATGGTTTGCCGAGCTTTGTTACGCACATAGACTTGGCTTGCCGGGTCGCTGCCAACCAGCACCACAGCCAGCCCTGGTGTGATCTTTTCGGTTGCAACGATGGAGGCAACCGCTGCGCTGATCTGTTCACGGAGCTTGGCGGCAATGCTTTTGCCATCGATGATATAGGCTTCGGTCATGTATCAACTTCAGTTATGGGGTTCTCAAGCTTTGTCCTAGCCGCAGCGCACGACGACATCGAATAGGGGAGCAATATCATATTGCAAGAAGATCTGCAGAATCGGTATCAAAAGCAGCGGTACGATGGGCGACAGATCAAGCCCGCCAACAATGGGGATGAGACGCCGCAGCGGTGCCAAAACCGGCTCGGAAAGGGCTGCAGCCGCATGATAGACCATGCGCACAAACTGGTTGTGCAGGTTGATGACACCAAAATTCACCAGCCAGCCGAAAATGATATAGATGAACAAAATCCACCAATAAATATCCAGCAGGGTGATCAGCAAACAAAAAAGCGCGTTCATTTCAGCCTCGCAAGCGTCAGACGGTCTATCGCAAAAATCTCATTCCAAGGCTTTCATCCAAAGCCCCATGGTCCCCCATGGTCCCAAGTCATGCTTAATGGCCGAGCTGCCTGGGTGCAAGCCGTGATGGTGTCGCGGGGGGCGGCATCAACAGCCTATTGCAAGGCAACTGTCAAATTGGTGGTCTCACCGGCTTTGATGGCAAGCGGCCTTTCAATTTGCAGAGGGCCGGAATAGACGATGATCAGATAACGCCCCGCGGGAAGGGTGACGATAGGACGGGGGGACTGGATGGCGCCAAGGCGCTTTTGTTCGCCGTTGCTTCCAATGGCTTGTTGATAGATTTCCCAGCGTATGCCTGAGCGCAGGGGGGCTCCTGCTGCATCTGTTGCAGTCAGGCGAACCATCCCTGCATTGAGATCAAGAACCCGGGCGGTTTTTTGTCGTGGTTTCACGAGAAGTTCAGCGGTTGCGGAAGCAAAACCAACCTGGGCCCGAACCCGATATTTGCCGCCAAGCAAAGAAAAATGTGGCTCGGCTTGATAGCCGCCGGCGACAGCCTTGTTTGAAGCCGTTGTGGTGGCGGCAAAGACATCCCATCGCACTCCACGGCGAATTGCCGGCTGACCTTTCGTCAAGACCGCAGACAACCGTACCAATCCGGTTGGCAGAATCAACCAATGTTCTTCTTGCTCACCAGCCTTGATGGTAATCTGCTTAGTCTGTGTGGTCCCGGCATGGTTGAGCACCACTCGATACGCGCCTTCGGGCAAAAGCACCGATGGGGTGGCTTGATGGCTTTCAAACAAGGCTTGCTGTTGCTGCTCCGTGCCGCTATTGGCGAAAATCTGCCAGTGCAGTCCGTTTTGGGCGGTTTGTGCCTCGGACCCGAAAACAGCGCGGAACAGGGCCACTCCTGCACGCACCGGGACTTCCACCGTCTTAGGTGGGAGGGCGCCAATTTGAAAGGCTTTTTGGAAAGGCGTGCCAAACAGTGTCACCACGACCCTATAATTTCCGGCTTGTAAGGGAATTTGGGGGGCGTTGCCCGTGGCTGTCGCAATGGGCGTTTTGTGATCCGGGTTGTCTCCTTGACGAAAAACACGCCAAACTAGCCGAGTGCCGGCAATCATGTCCTGATCGAGGGGGATGCCGTTTGGTTGTAACACGGCGCGAAACGATTGCAACACGGTTTGGGCTTGCTGCGCTTGCAGCCGTGGGTGTTTTTTTGCGGCCGACTTGTTTGTGGCGTTCGGGCGTTTGGCAGGCCTGCGTTTAGGAGGCTTCCGTTTTTGTGGGAGCGCCGTATCCGTCTTGGCTTGCTTAATGTTTTTTGGCGTTTTGGCGGTCAGGGGAGGGGACGCGGCAGGCTGCGGTTTGGCTTTGAGAATACGGGGGCGTTTCTGTTTGTCTTCAAGCTTTTGTACTGGCTTGGGGGCAGCAGCCTGCTGTGGAGGGGCGGGCTGCTGTGGCGGAGACGGCGGCTGCGGGGTGGAGCGTTGTTGCGGGACCGAAGCCACGGCTTTTGTGGAGGGCTTTAAGCTATTGCGAATGTCATCAAAGGCGGTTATTAGACTTGGCTTGTCTTTGGCGCGGAGAAATTTGCCGCCGGTATTGGTGGCGATACAGGCCAATTGATCAGCCTCTTCATCCTTCATGCGAAAGGCGATGACGTGCGCTGTCAATCCCGGCGCCTTTCGTTTCAGCGCCGCTGTCGCCGCACAGGGATCGGCATTGCAATTGTCAAGACCATCGGTAAGCAGAATGACCGTTGCGGGGTGCTGCGTTGCGTTGAGGGTGCGGGCGGCGCGGCGAATGGCTTCGGTCAAGGGGGTCATGCCATTGGGCCGGACGGTTGCAACCGCTTTCGAAAAGATTTTTTCGTCAACCGGTTGCGGCTTCAGCAGCGTCGTGATGGCGTTGCAATTGCCTTGCCCTCGGTGACCATAGACGCTGACGCCCAGCTTGATTTGCGGGTCCCATTTGCGAAAAGTCTCACGCAAGGCTTCGCGGGCAATGACGACTTTGGAAACTCCGTCAATTTGGCCCCACATACTGCCCGAAGAATCGAGCACCAGCATTGCTTGCGGCCCCTTCTGTTGGGCCGCTTGCTGGGCTTGGGCCGTGGACCTGCCAGAAAAGCTTAGCATTGCCAGCAGCCCCAGCATGCTTCCCAGCACAGGAAACGTCCATCGCAAATTGCGCATAACGCTGCTGTGGCTCCCTGTCCCCCCTGATAAACCTTCAAATTCGCAATCCAATTGCGTGCTCATTTTGCGCCAACTTTATAGATTGCGCAAGAGTAACGGTTTCGCTGAGGGCGAGAGCCGCCGTTCAACCGCGCATTTATTTATGAGCCGTTATGAGGTGTGGACACAGCGGCCGGTGAAAGCGCGGGCTTTTGGAAAAGCCTTCGTTTGGGCGCTATTCGGCGGCGTGCAGGATCAACCCGTCATGGTGAATTTTCGGCCGAATGTCGGCGCCTTCCCTTCGTGCTTCATGGATATTGATCAGCCAATTGATCCACAGCCCGAAAAAGTCGTTGCCATGCGAGGAAATCGGGATCACCGGAGCCTGGTTTCCAAGACTTTGAATATTGTGCTCGGCCTGAAGTTGATCGAACTCGTCAATGTACGCCAAAAGATCGCATTTGGAAACCAACACCAGATCGGCCGCCCGAAACAGAGGCGAGAATTTGAGCGGAAGATCATGCCCTTCCGGGACCGACAGCATCGCAACACTTTGATGATGGCCAAGATCGAAATTGGCGGGACAAACGAGATTCCCGACATTTTCGATGAACAGAATATCGATATCGGTAAGATCAATCTGGTGCAGGGCGTCATAGACATTGCGCGCATCAAGATGACTGGAGC
>WGBT01000253.1 GCA_015494185.1 Hyphomicrobiales bacterium
CCTCGAGCCCTTCCCTGCAAGCCCTCGAGGCGGCGGCTGAAGCCAACAAGACCGCCTTGGCCTCGGCGGAAAAGATTTTGGCCAATGCCACAGCCCTTGAAGAAAAGCTGCGCCACAACAAGGCCGAGTGCAACGCGGCTGAGAGCGCGCTGGCGCAGGCGCAAAGCCGGGTGCATGAGCTCGACCGGCAGGTGCTGGCGCTGAAAACTCAGATTGAAACTTCCCTTGCCAGCCTTCCCAAAGAACTGCGAGACCCTCAAGCTCTGAAAGCCGCACGCGCAGCAACCCAACAGCGGTTGCAACAATTGCAGCAGTCCCATCAAAAATGCCTTGAGGCTGCAAATGCCAGCCATGAGGCCGAACAGCTGGCCCGCTCACGGCTAAGCGATGCCAAGACGGAGCTGCAAAAACGTCAGCAGCAACTGGCCATCGCAACAAAGGTCTTTGAAAAACAGCTTCACGCCCAAGGCTTTGCCGATCAGAATGAATATCAATCCGCCCGGCTGGCCCCGGAAAAATTGAACGCCCTTTCGCAAGAACTTGAAACCTATGAGCAGTCTCGGGCCATCGCGGCAACCCGGCTCGCACGCGCAGAAGCGGCCATCCAGGCGCTTACCCCACCGGATCTTGAGGCCTTGCAACAGGCGGCGCAACAGGCTGAAACAATACGTGCTGAGGCAATCGAAACCTTGTCAGCCCGGCGCACCGAACTGAATTCACTGCGTCAGGCCGAACAGCTCTATCAGCACTATCGGCGCCAATATGAGCTGGCCGAGAAGGAATACCGAACGGTTGTGACCCTTGCGGAGATTGCCGAGGGGCAGGGGCTGAACAGCCGCCGGATCAGCCTGGTGAACTGGGTGTTGGGGGCCTATTTCGAAGCGGTGATGGCCGCCGCGAACCGCCGTTTCGACCGCATGAGCAAGGGCCGTTTCGAGCTGCGCCGGAGCCGCGAAATCGGCAATAAACGCGGCATCAGCGGCCTTGATATCGTGGTTTTCGATGCCTGGACCGGTCAGGAACGCCCTGCACGGACCTTATCGGGTGGGGAAAGTTTTCTTGCTGCTTTGGCGCTGGCACTTGGCTTGTCCGATGTCGTCCAGGCGGAAGCCGGCGGCGTTCAGCTCGATGCGATTTTCATCGATGAAGGCTTTGGCCAGCTCGACGAAGAGGCTTTGGAAACCGCCCTCAATTCGCTCAACGAGCTGGCGGAAAGCGCCCGGCTGATCGGCCTGATCAGCCATGTCGACGAAGTCAAACAGATGGTGCCTGCAGGCTTTGAAGTCACCCGCGCGCCCCAAGGCAGCCAGATCGCTCCCCGAACCGCAAGCCTGTCTATGTCCAAAGAAGCCGCCAAATGACAGTATATTGCACAATCTCCCCATCATGCTTCTCTCTCCAAAAACTTGCCTCCCAACAGCTGTTCTTGACCCTGCTTGAGGGCGGCGTTACTGTGCCCGCCAAAAAAGTGCCCTTAGGCACAAACCGAGACGGCCGTGTTCGATCATTTCCTGACACAGATGGCATCCATGAGCGAAGTCACACTCAAAACAACCAAGCAGCAAGCCATGCCCAACCCGCTTTCTCCACAAACCTCTTTTCAGGATCTGATCCTGACATTGCAACAATTCTGGGCCGCGCAAGGCTGTGTCGTTCTCCAACCCTATGACATGGAAATGGGGGCGGGCACCTTTCATCCAGCAACCACCTTGCGCGCCTTGGGCCCCCGCCCCTGGAAGGCGGCCTATGTGCAGCCCTGCCGGCGCCCTTCTGACGGCCGCTATGGCGAAAACCCGAACCGCTTGCAACACTACTATCAGTTTCAGGTGATTCTAAAGCCCTCCCCCAACGACATTCAGGAACTTTATCTGCAAAGCCTCGATGCGATTGGCATTGATGCGGCCAATCACGACATTCGCTTTGTCGAAGATGACTGGGAAAGCCCGACACTGGGCGCCTGGGGGCTGGGCTGGGAGGTCTGGTGCGATGGTATGGAAGTTTCCCAGTTCACCTATTTTCAGCAGGTCGGCGGGTTTGACTGCAAGCCGGTCTCGGGCGAGCTCACCTATGGGCTGGAGCGGCTGGCCATGTATGTGCAGGGCGTCGACAATGTGTTTGATCTCAATTTCAACGGCGGCAAGGGAGCGGACCGGGTACTTTATGGCGATGTTTTCCGGCAAGCGGAGCAGGAATTCTCGCGCTACAATTTCGAATTCGCCGACACCGCCATGCTGTTTCAACATTTCAAAGATGCCGAGACCGAATGCCGGGCGCTTCTGGCCGCCGGCGAACAAGGAGAGAAGGCGGAACATCTATGCGTGCTTCCCGCCTATGACCAATGCATCAAGGCCAGCCATATTTTCAATTTGCTCGATGCCCGCGGGGTGATCTCTGTGACCGAGCGGCAAAGCTATATCCTGCGCGTCCGCGACCTCGCCAAAGCCTGCTGCACCGCCTGGCTGCGCACCGAAGCCGGAGGCAGGGGAAAAG
>WGBT01000254.1 GCA_015494185.1 Hyphomicrobiales bacterium
AACGGTGATCAGCGCCGAAACTTGCCTGCCACTGCTCACCCAATGCCCGCCACCGCGGGTGCTTTGCGATGAGGAAGCCTTGCCGTTCATCAATGACGGCAAGCGGCCGCCTTTCGATCTTATCGCCTCGGGCCTGGCTTTGCATCTGGTCAATGATTTGCCTGGGGTTTTGGTGCAATGCCGCCGCGCCTTGAAACCTGATGGGCTGTTTCTTGCCGCTATTTTAGGCGGCGCAACCCTGTTCGAGCTGCGCGATTGCCTGTTACAGGCCGAAGACGAGATCGAGGGGGGCGCTTCGCCACGGGTGGCGCCTTTTGCCGATGTGCGAACCTTGGGCGGCTTGCTGCAACGCGCCGGTTTGGCCTTGCCGGTCACTGACACCGACCTTGTGACTGTGACCTACAAGGATATGTTTGCCCTATTGCGCGATCTTCGGGGCATGGGGGCAACCAACATGCTCACCGGACGGCGCCGCCGGCCCTTGAGACGGCAAACCCTGTTCCGGGCGGCTGAATTGTATGGCGAAAAATATACTGGTGACAATGGCCGTCTTGTTGCCAGTTTCGAGATCATCACCATGACCGCCTGGGCACCTCATGAAAGTCAGCAAAAACCGCTTCGCCCCGGCAGCGCCCAAATGCGGCTGGCGGATGCGCTCGGCGCAAAAGAGTTTTCCACTGGCGATCAAGCCGCCCCCGCTCAGCCCCCCGCTAATCCAGACAAGCGTTCAAAAACCGGCTCCAAAACCTGACACTCAGTTGGCGATGGCAGCGCGAATGACCTCCCACATTGCCGCCGTATTCGCGCCAATCGCTTGAATAGCCGCCAGACAGACCACGACAATCAGGCTGGCAATTAGACCATATTCGAGGGCCGTGGCGCCAGACTGGCAGCGCCACAATTGCAGTAATTGCGCATTCAACGTGATCACGCCACGGCTAGGTCTCAACATTTTTCTCACTTTTTTCACTCGCAACGTATAATCAAAAAACAGCCCCCTTTGAAGGGAAGCATGAGCCTAAAACAAAAGTCACAGCAGGTCACGAAGGACGCTGATCAGCGGTTTATCCGCGGGCGGCATTGGGTAATCCGACAATCTGACCGGACGTACCCATTTCAGTTCGTCATGCTCTAAAGACTTCAACTCACCTTGCCAATTGCGGCAGCCAAACAGGGGCATGAGCAGATGAAAATCCTCATAGCTGTGTGAGGCGAATGTCAGGGGCCACAAACATCGCTCGCAAACCTCAATGCCAAGTTCCTCGCGCAGTTCACGGACCAAGGCGGCTTCAGGCGTCTCCCCCGGCTCAACCTTGCCGCCGGGAAATTCCCAGAGCCCGCCCATGGCATCCTGCCGCCGCCGCTGTCCGATCAGAACCCTGTTATCAGCATCGATCAACGCCACTGCGGCCACCAAAACCAGACCTTGTTCCAATTGTTTCCCAGCTTGCTTCTCACCGGCAGCTGGGTGTCGCTCAACCGTCATTACACCTCATATTCGTTAATGAAATAGCTATATCGCCCAAGAATTGAAAAATCTTCCTGCGCCTTGTTAAAACAAGATGAAAGATCGTTCCAAAACGATTGAGAAGTCTTGCTCATGACGTTTTCTTACAATCACGGCTGACAATTGTATTCAGCTGCGATAATCGGCATTGATGGAGATATAATCATGGGTCAGATCACAGGTCCAGACCCGCGCCTGCCCATCGGCAATGCCGACATCGACGCGAATCGTAATCTCTGGATTTTTCATATAGGCAGCACCTTGCGCCTCTTGGTAAGAGGCAGCGGCTTCACCGTTGCGGGCAACCTCGATATCACCCAACCAGATCGACAAACGGTCGCGATCGGCTGCCTCACCCGCCTTGCCAACCGCGGCGACAACCCGCCCCCAATTCGGGTCTTCACCGGCAATGGCCGTCTTGACCAGCGGGGAATTGGCAATCGCCAAGGCGATCACCTTGGCGGCCCGGTCATTTTCCGCCCCCGTCACCTTAATAGTTACAAATTTGCTGATACCTTCCCCATCCATCACGATCTGCCGGGCAAGATCACGCATCACGGCATGCAAACCGGCATTGAATTGCCCAGCGGCATCGGATTCAAGGTCTGAGATTGGCGCTCCCGCGCTGCCGGTGGCGAAAACCAACACTGTATCTGAAGTTGACGTGTCACTATCAACCGTAATCGAATTGAAGGTCGGTTCGGTATTGGCGGCAACCATGGCCTGCAAAACCGCCTGATCAATCGCCGCATCGGTGAACATGAAGGCCAGCATCGTTGCCATATCCGGCGCAATCATGCCCGATCCTTTGGCAATTCCGTTGATATGGATTGGCACACCGCCCACCTTTCCCGACCAGCGGGCGAGTTTTGGATAGGTATCCGTGGTCATGATCGCTTCTGCCGCCGCCTGCCAGCTTTCGGGTTGATCGCTGGCGGTCTCTGCCAAGGTCACCAAATGATCCAAGAACCGCGAGGGGGCCAATGGTTCGCCGATGACGCCGGTGGAGGCGATGAAGACTTCATCCATTTGGCACTGCGCCGCCTGTGCCGCCGCCTTTGCCGTGCTTCGTACCGCCTCTGTTCCGCGCATACCGGTAAAGGCATTGGCGTTACCGGCATTGACCACAAGGGCACGGGCGCGCCCCCCTAAGCGGCTTTGGGCCAACCGCTCCCGGCACCACAGAACCGGCGCGGCCGCCGTTTTCGAGCGGGTCAGAACACCGGCTGCAACAGTTTGCGGCGGCAAGAGCGCCAGCATCAAATCCTTGCGGCCTTGATAGCGAATGCCCGCCTCACAAGCCGCCAGCTTGACGCCGCGAATTGGCGCAAGCACCGGCAAGGTCTTCGGCGCAAAGGGAGAGGTCTTCACGTTGCCAATCTCCTTGGAAAAACGGGTTGAGGATCTGGTAGAGCAGCTAGCAGACTGTCGGACTTAACCGAATTGACACGGATGCGGCTCATTTCGCGCCTGAGAACGCAATAAAAATCTAAAAGTGGATACACTTCGTCGATTTTTATCACGCACTCAGTCCCAAAATGATCTCACACCGCGTTCAACCCGGAAAGCCCGACAGTCTGCTAGGGAGTTGCTGGCAAGGCCAGAGCCTTTCTGTCGCCACTGTAATATTCCGGGCTCTTGATAAACAGCAACTCCTCTGCCTTCTCTTTTGGCCTAACCCTATTATCCTTCCATTCCATGATGAAAAGGCAGATCTGAACACTATTTGTCAGATCAGTATCCACTTTTTACACATCACCCAGGATCGCCAATCGGGTCAGTGCGCGCCTGCTCAATCTCGCTTTTCAGCTGTTTGTCGAGAATTTCAATTTTTGCATCTTTTTTCAAGGCGCGAAGCACAGCGCGGGCACGTTGTTGAATGAGCGGCGCGCGGATCCGGTTCTTGACCGTTTCAAAAGACGGCACTTCACTGGATCGTTTGTCTTCGACCCGCAACACATGCCAACCGAATTGCGTTTTGACCGGTTTGGAAACCTCTCCCACTTCCAAGGCAAAGGCCGCATTCTCAAAGGCTTCGACCATCTGCCCGCGGGTGAAATAGCCCAAATCACCCCCTTGAACCCTGCTTGGCCCCAGTGAATATTGCTGCGCCAAGGCGCCAAAATTCCGTCCCTGCTCGAGTTCAGCCAAAATTTTCTCGGCTTCTGCCTTGGTTTCGACCAGAATATGGCGCACCCGCACTTCATCCTTGGCCGCAATCGGCCCAATTTGGCGGTCATAAATGGCCCGGGCCTGGGCTTCGGTGACACTGTCGCGAATTTTGCGCTCAAAGAACATGTCCCGAAGGGCCCGGCGGCGATAGTAGGCCAACCGCTCTTTATATTTGGCGTCTTGATCCAAGCCATGACGCTTGGCGGCATCCGCCATGAGCATGGTTTCAACCAGATATTCGAGCACCACACTTTGCCGTTCCGCCCGCGGCAAGCCCGCCAATTCCGCCCCCAATTCGCTTTCCGCCAATTCAAATTGGGTCCGGCTGACGGGTGAACCATTGATGATGACGACGATATCGTCGGCTAGGTTCTGTGAAGAATCAGCTTGTTGAGACTGGGACGAAACAGACGAATCCGATATTTTCTTTGCTGTGTTTGAGCGCGTGCCTCTGTCTTTAGAGACGGCTGGCTTGTCACTGTTTTTCACGCTCTCCCCAGCCGTCTCCGCCGCCACAGCCGCCGCATTTTCTCCTGCGGGCAGCCTGCCCTCCTGCTTGGAAAGAGACGTGTCTTGTGCCCAAACCGGTCCCAGAGCAGAAAAAACGCCCGCCACCCCGATCACAGCCGCAACTTTGATCACTGAAGCCCAAATCTGCCAGCCTGTACGATTGCCTCTGATTAACTGCATAATAATTGCTCTCCCCGCTTGATCTTTACCACACAATACTTGACCAACAAAAGTCAGATTATCGCATAAAAGCTTGTCCATCAGACACAATCGCCGCGTTGACAGTCTGGCGCCTGGATCTTATCTGTTTCATTGCAATTCAAGCAATTTCCGTAAATTGACTCGCTGCGAATGAAAGCCAAGCTTGGGGCTAGACGAAGCGAGGAATTAACGCCAAAATACCAGGACAGGGATTGGGGGAGCTGCCGCTGAACGAAAAACGGCTCATCTTACCCATTACCCAGCGAAATTCGAACGAGGCCACATAAATCATGGTGTCATTAGGTGCAATCGCCAGAAAAATTTTCGGCTCCTCCAATGATCGCAGGCTCGCTTCTTACCGGCCTATTGTCGAGCAAATCAATGCGCTTGAGCCGGAAATGGAGAAACTGTCCGATGAGCAGTTGCGCGCCCGCACCGACACCTTCCGCAAACAATTGCAAGATGGCGCCACCCTCAAAGAACTGCTGGTTCCAGCCTTTGCCACGGTGCGCGAAGCCGCCAAGCGAACCCTTGGACAACGGCATTACGATGTCCAGCTGATCGGTGGCATGACCCTTCATGATGGCGCCATCGCCGAAATGAAAACCGGTGAAGGCAAAACCCTGGTGGCCACTTTGCCCGTCTATCTCAATGCGCTGACGGGAAAGGGTGTGCATGTGGTCACCGTCAACGACTATCTGGCCAAGCGTGACGCCGAGTGGATGGGGCAGATTTACCGGTTCTTGGGGTTGACCGTGGGCTGTATCGTCCATGAGCTCGATGACGCCGCGCGCAAGGCGCAATATGCCTGTGATGTGACTTATGGCACCAACAACGAATTTGGTTTCGATTATTTGCGCGACAACATGAAATACGATGTCGCGGAGATGGTTCAGCGGTCCCATTATTACGCCATCGTCGATGAGGTCGACAGTATCCTGATCGACGAAGCCCGCACCCCGCTGATCATCTCAGGGCCGGTCGAAGACAAAACCGAGCTTTACACCACCATTGACGCCCTTTTGGTGAAGATGCTGCAGGAGCCTGGGGCTGACCGTTATTTCGAGCTCGATGAGAAAATGCGCCGCGCCACTTTCACCGAAGAAGGCAATGAGCGGCTCGAAGTCTTACTGCGCGAAAGCGGGTTGATGAAAGGCGAATCGCTTTATGACGTCGAAAACGTCACTCTCGTGCACCATCTCACCCAGGCCCTTCAAGCCCATAAAATGTTTCAGCGCGACAAAGACTATATCGTGAAAAACGGCCAAGTGATCATCATTGATGAATTCACCGGCCGGATGATGGAGGGGCGGCGTTATTCCGAAGGTTTGCATCAAGCCATTGAGGCCAAGGAACATGTCAAGATCGAAGCGGAAAACCAGACGCTCGCCTCGATCACGTTCCAGAATTATTTCAGGCTCTATGAGAAACTGGCCGGCATGACCGGCACCGCGCTTACCGAAGCCGAAGAATTCATGGATATCTACGGGCTGGAAGTGGTGGAAATTCCCACCAACCGCAAGCTGGCCCGGATCGATGAAAATGACGAAGTCTACCGGACCGCGCGCGAGAAATATGACGCCATCATCAAACTGATCGCCGATTGCCACAAGCGCGGCCAACCCATTTTGGTCGGCACCACATCGATTGAAAAATCGGAGCTTTTGTCAAGCCTTCTCAAAGACAAAAACGTGCTCAAGCGCCTTGGAATTTCTAAAGAGATCCCCCATCAGGTGCTCAATGCCCGCTATCACGAACAAGAAGCCATGATCATTGCCCAGGCCGGGGTTCCAGGGGCGGTCACGATTGCCACCAATATGGCCGGACGTGGCACCGACATTCAGCTTGGCGGCAATGCAGAGATGCGTATTGCTGAGGAAACCGCCGGTATCACAGATGAAGCTGAACGCAAGCGGAAAATCGAGGAAATCCGCGCCGATGTCGCCGAAAAAAAGCAAAAAGCGCTGGAAGCGGGCGGGCTTTATGTGCTGGGAACCGAACGCCATGAAAGCCGGCGGATCGACAATCAGCTGCGCGGACGTTCCGGCCGGCAAGGGGATCCTGGCCATTCAAAATTCTTCTTGTCCCTCGAAGACGACCTGATGCGCATCTTCGGCGGCGAGCGCATGGATAGTATGTTGCAAAAGCTGGGTCTCGAAGAAGGCGAAGCGATCGTTCACAGCTGGATCAACAAGGCGTTGGAAAAGGCCCAAGCCAAGGTCGAGGCGCGCAACTTCGATATTCGCAAGAATTTGCTGAAATTCGATGATGTCATGAATGACCAGCGCAAGGTCATCTTTGAACATCGCATTGAAATCATGCAGGATGACGATGTCAGCGACCTCATCGAAGAAATGCGCCATGAAGTCATCGAAGAGCTGGTTCGGCAATATATTCCCGAAAAAGCCTTTGCCGAACAGTGGGAAACCGAAGAACTCGCCAAACAGGTCAAAGATATTTTCGATCTCGATCTGCCCATTCCTGCTTGGGCTGAAGAAGAAGGAATCGCCGAAGAAGAAATTCTCGACCGGTTGAAGGCCGAAGTTGACAAGGCGGCCCGCGAGCGGATTGCCAAACTGGCGCTTGAAATCGGTCAGGAAATGATGCCCCACTATGAGGAAGGCAAGCAAATGCATGACTGGGTCAACCGGACACCGGAGCTGCAGGCTCTGATCAAGGAGGTTGACCGCAAGGGCGTGCTCGAGCTTGGCCGCTACCTCATGAGCAATATGGAGGGGGCTGCGGGCGGGACCACCGCCAAACCCAAAGCCGTCAGCAATCAGGAAGCGGCCGAAATGGGCAATGCCTTCATGCAACAATATGAACAATCTGCGGCTTTGATGGAATTGGTGGGAGACCACAAGATCGAGAGCCCAACGGACCTGGGCATGTTGTTCGTCCGCCGTTCGGAAAAAGCCGCCCTGCTGGAAACCCTTGATCAGCTTTGGCGGGAACATCTGGCAACCTTGGAACATCTGCGCCAGGTGATTGGCCTGCGAGGCTATGGCCAGCGTGACCCGCTCAATGAGTATAAGACCGAGAGTTTCACCCTGTTTGAAAATATGTTGGCACGGCTACGCACCGAGGTCACCCGGCGGCTGATGAGCGGCAAACCGCCTGAAAACGCTGAACAGGTCCTCGATTTGGGCGAATTGCCGGAAATGCAAGCCCACCATGTGGATCCGCTCACGGGTATAGACGAGTTTGACGAACCCGAACCCATTCATCCCGGCGGCCCTGTCAGACATCCTTATGAGGACGGTGATGTTGCGGTCAAAAGCCAGCCCATCCGCAGCCGCAAAGCCGCGGCCGAGATTGATCCCAACAACCCCGATACCTGGGGCAAAGTTGCCCGCAACGCTCCTTGCCCCTGTGGTTCTGGCAAGAAATACAAACATTGTCACGGTAAATATTAGCGCCCAAATCCTTCAAATGAGACCATTTTTCCGATGAATTTTGTTCCAGAAACAAGAAGTTAGAGAGAAATTCGATTCCGATTCCATGTGATCGGATTTTGCCTTAGAGCTGGCTTTTTGCACTTGGAACAGGCTTTAGGAGATTTCATCTATGGTGTTTGGTTCGGTGCCACGCATTCCAGCTGCCCGTCATGAACGCAATGCGGACCGTGATGACGATATCGATTTTGAAATCAAAGGCGCGGAAATGCAGTTCGTGGAGATTGAGCTTGATCCTGGTGAAAGCGCAATCGCGGAAGCTGGGGCGATGATGTTCAAAGACGCCAGCATTTCCATGGACACCGTGTTTGGTGATGGCTCGAAAAAGCAAGAACAGGCTGGCATTCTTGGTAAACTGGCGGGGGCGGGAAAACGTCTGCTGACGGGTGAAAGCCTGTTCATGACGGTCTTTACCCATCAGGGGGAGGGCAAGGCCCGGGC
>WGBT01000255.1 GCA_015494185.1 Hyphomicrobiales bacterium
ATATAAGGACCAGGGCAGGCCAAAAAGCAGTGCGTAAGACGCCTCTGCGCATCAGAATAAATGTACGGTTTGCAGACAAGCTTTTTGCCTGGCTCACGTCACCGCCTCCGCTCCCCTAAAATCCAAGCCGTTTGGTTGCCCCCCAGCCTTGCTGCCGCTCAAGGGCTGCCAAATTCAAATTGTTTAAGCTGCGCTTCGGCATCGCGCAAAGCTTCTGGTGTGCCGACATGCATCCACAGGCCATGATGGCGGACGCCAAACAGCCGCCCCGCCTTGATCGCCCGGTCCCAAAGCAGGTTCAGCGAGAATGGCCCTTGAGGGCTGTTTTCGAACAGCCGGGGATGGGCAATCGAAACACCGGTGAAAACATAAGGGACAATTTCGCCCTGTTGGCGCCGCCGCAACCGGTTATCCCCAAGGAAATCGAAATCTCCCGCCCCCTCATAGCCCAAACAGTTCTGCCGTTTTGCCACCAGCAACAGGCAATCCATCCGGTTTTCATCCCAGAACTGCGCCATGCGGTGTAAATTGCTGGTTTCACCCTCCCCCTCGAGCCAAACCGAATCGGAATTATGGATGAAAAACGGCCGCTCGCCGAGCAGCGGCAGCGCCCTTTTGACCCCGCCGCCCGTCTCCAAAACCTGATCCCGTTCGCAGGAAATGGTGATCTTAGGCTGGCTGTATTGCGCCAGGTGACGTTCCAGCAGATCAGCCAAATAATGCACATTGACCACCACATGCTTCACCCCGGCCGCCCTGAGACGCGCCAGCACATGGTCGATCAGGCACCGCCCCCCGAGCTCGACCAACGGCTTGGGCCGGTCTTCGCTCAGATGACGCATCCGGGTCCCCAGCCCGGCAGCAAGCACCATCGCGGTATCGAGCCCATTGACGGCTTTGAGGGGTTCCGTCACGTCTCTTGCATCCTCTTTCACAACCAAGCCCTTTCACCACTCTCCCCAAACACCCCAAGAGCGCCTCCAATACCAGCTCCCGCTTCAAATCTTGAGCGGTTTTTCACGCAAATGAGCGGGCAGATATTGATCATACCACTGTTTCAGATCAGCCAGCGCCGGATGGTGCAAATTGCGCTCCAGATAGTTCGAAATCCGTGGAATATGCCGCAGATAGGCGCGTTTGCCATCGCGTTTGGCCAACCGGGCAAAAATCCCCAAAATCTTGGTGTTGCGCTGAGCGCCCAGCCGGGCATAGGCGGCGCGGAACCGCTCTTCTTCAAAAGAAGCATCCTGTTCGGCCGCGCGGCGGCAATAAGCGTCCAACAGCTGTTTTTCATCCGCCGCGGAAACATCGAGCCGGGCATCTTGCAACAGCGAAACCAGATCATAAGCCGCATGCCCCCGCAACGCATCCTGAAAATCCAACAGCCCAATCTGGGAAACGCCCTCACGCGCCTCAAGCCACATCAGATTTGGCGAATGAAAATCCCGCAGCACCCAATGATCATAGGGTTCTGCCAACAACAGATCAAATTGCCGCTGCCATAGTTCCTGATATTCATGGCGCACCGCTTCAGGCATGGGCGACATATGAAGCGCCGGCCAGAACCAATCTGCCAGCAACTCGATCTCGATGCCAAGCGCGGCCCGGTCATAGCGTGGCAAAGAATACGCGCTGCCATCTGAAAGGGGAAGGAGCTCGGGCGGCTTGACCTGGCGCAACTGCAACAACACCTCGACACAGGGCTGATAGAGCTCCAGCACCGGCCTGCCCTTGGCAATTTCGCGGCCGATCACCCGATCGCCAAAGTCTTCGATCAGCAACAAGCCTTGCTGCAAATCCGCCGCATAAATTTCCGGCACCGACAAGCCCGCCTGACGCAACGCTTCAGCCACCGCCACGAATGGACGGACATCTTCCGCCAGATGGGCAATGGCGCTATAAGGCTTGCCATCACGGATTGCCGGACCATCGGGCTGCTTGGGCGCATCCATCAACACCGCAAAGAGCGCTTCCCCATCAGGGGCAGACGTCAAGGTCCGATCCAACCGGATATAGGCCCGTGCGGAGGCGTCACCTTGCAGATAACGCCGCCGCGCCTTCCCCCATCCGGCTTTGCGCAAAAATTCATTGATGGCGACCAAGCGTTGCAGCCGGGCGCCCCAACGGCCATGGCCTTCAAAGGCCAGCCGGCGGGTGGCCTCACGGGCGCCATCCTCGAACGTGATTTGCAGATAGTCTCGGGGAAGGATTGCCTGGGCTTTTTCCGGCCATTCCACCACCACCACCCCATCTTGCAAAGCCTCGTCAAAACCAAGTTCCGTGACCTCCTCTGCGGATTGCAGCCGGTAAAAATCGAAGTGAAAAACCGGCATCCGCGGGGTGTCATAGCGCTGCACCAGGGCAAAGGACGGGCTTGGAATCTCCTCATCCTGTTGCGTATCCTGTTGAGAGGCCAACCTTTGGGCGCGCTCTTGTTGGGGCTCGTTGCCAGCCTGCAAGGCGCGGATCAGGGCGCGGGCAAAGGTGGTCTTACCGGTCCCCAGATCACCGGCCAACGCCACACAATCCCCCGGCCGCAAAACCGCAGCAAATTGCTCCGCCAGCACCGCAAGCCCGGACAGATCGACTTCATCTGGATCATCTGGATCTGGTCTTGGCATTCCATCCATTCCTTATGAGAGCAGGTTAGGCCCAATCACGCCGACAAGGCGTCATCGGCCGCCGCCGTCTTGCTCGCCCCCTCGCCATGGCCCGCTTTTTCCAACCGAAGCAAATCAGCCGCCTCATCGTCCTGCTTCTGACGGCCATCTTCCGGCAAGCTGATGATCACGGCGGTGCCTTTCCCTTCGCTGGAATAAAGCTCCACCCGGCCGCCATGCAACTCGACGAGATCACGGACGATCGACAAGCCAAGCCCTGCCCCACGATGCCGGGTGCCCCGCGAATCGCTTTCAAAACGGTCAAACACAGCCTTTCTATAATCTTCAGGTATGCCGCGTCCATGATCAATCACGGCAAGCTTGACAATCCCTCCCTGACGGCGGCAATTGACCTGAATTTCGCCCCCCGATGGGGAAAAACCGATGGCATTGGAGAGCAGATTGTAAAGCACCTGGGTGATGCGCTGACTATCGGCGATAAATTCCAGATCTTCCGGCTCAATATCGATCTTGAGGGTGATTTGCTCACGCATCAGCCTTTCACGCACCCCAAGCACGGCCGCTTCAACAACAGAGCGTGCCCTTACGGGGCCCAAATTCAGCTCCATCGCGCCAGCGTCAAGGGTCGCCAGATCGAGAATATCACTGATGATCGCCAACAAAGTCGCGCTGGAGCTGCGAATATCTTGAAGATATTCCCGCTGCTTGTCGGTCAACTCTCCAAGGGCCGGGTTCATCAACATGTCGGAAAAACCGATGATATTGGTCAAAGGCGTCCGCAGCTCGTAAGACACATTGGAGATGAAATTGCTCTTGATCGTGTTGGCTGTTTCAAGTGCTTCGTTTTTCTCCCGCAAGGCGCGCTCGGCCAGCTCCCGGTCGGTGACATCCGCCATGGTCAGCATCATCGCGCCGTCAGGCAGCGGCACTCCCGTGTAGGCCAAAATCACCCCATCACGCCGGTTCATCTGACCGGAAAAAGATTGGCGCTGATCTTCGATGGCGGTCACAGCCATTTTGATGCTATTCCAAGTCGCCTCATCGGCATGAAGTTTACTGCAAGCCTCGATCAGTTGCTCGATATGGGGTTGCTCCTCTTGCAGCGAGGCGGGCAATTGCCACATTTTGGTAAAGGCCGAATTGGCCAGGCGCAACCGCCCGCTGGCGGCAAACACCGCCACCCCGTCCCGCAAATGGTCCAAGGTCTCGCGCTGCACATTGACCAGCTCGTTATAACCGCTTTGCAAGGCCACCTGCTCGGTCACATTTTCATAGAGGAAGGTCACCGAACCGTCTTCGGTATATTCCACGATCACGAAAATCGTACGCCCATCAGGCAGATGCCACCAACGTTCCAACTCGGATTCAGCTCCGTCATAATTCAACAATTGCTGTTTCCATTTATTGTAGTCAGACTGTTCCGGCAAAACGCTGCGCGCCCGCAACCGATCTAAAATTTCGCCATGTTTGGGCCGGGTTTCCAGCCACTGAGGTTCGAGGCCCCACAAATCGGCATAATGCTGATTGAAAAACACAAGCCGTTGATCGGCATCAAAGATCGCCACCGCTGTGGTCACCCGGTCGAGCACCCGGGCATGGGCGGCCATGTGCCGGTCCAACGCGCCTCGCGCGGTTTCGATCGCCTCCACATCCACCGCAATCGTGGCATTGCCCCCTCCAGGTGAAGGCACGGCAATGGTGTCAAAGGTACGGCGCTCCCCGCCATGCACCGTCACCCGCAACTTGTCCTGGAAGATGCGCCCAGTTTCGATCGCCTCAGCCACCCGTTGACGTTGTTCCTCTTCCAAAAAGGCGATTTGCTCACGGCATACCTCATCCAGGGATTGCGCCTCAACGGCACGCACATAAGCGGCATTGGCCCATGCAATTCCCCCTGAATCATGGCACAACCAAACTGGCATGGGTAACACGTCGAGCAAGCTGCGCATTGCCGCCACCGAGCGCCGGGCCTGGTCACGCGCCACAAGCGCCGCATTGAGCTCTTGCGCGCCTTCCTGTTTGAGCCGAATGCGCAAAAAGACCGAACCGCTTCCCGTCAACCCCTCAACCACGAAAATCACCGGCCTGGCAGAGCAGCCCCCCCCTTGCACCCCGCCACTGACAACCCGTCGGAATGCTGTACCGTTTTCAATCAAAACGGCAATATCGGGCTGCAATTCATCCGCCGCCTCAGGCGAGCACCAAGACGGCAAATCCAACACCGCCTCAACCGTCTCCGGCAGTCCTGCCTCAGCTCCCAAACTGTTGACGATAAGACGCCCCCGGCCTGTTGGTTTGAGCTCAAGCAAAAGCTGTGGCTCCGCATTGAGCAGCACTTGCAAAACCGCAAGCCCTTCGGCTTTGTCATGTTCTTCTGCCGGAAAGCCGCCATCATCAACCGGGCTTTCCGGTTGGACTTGCCGTGCCTGGCTGGCCCGGCCGCTCCAGATCACCGCCCAAAAGAGCAGCGCCAGCACCCCAAACCCCGCCAGCACGGCGCCCACCATCAAGACAAGCTCCACCCCTTGCCCTGCGGCCGTATCCGCAAATATCCCCGCCCTCATCATTGTCCCTCTTTATCCTTATCGATCACGGCGGTTGGCAGCCAATCCTGCAAACGCTGCATGGCCATACGCATCTCGGCCTGCTCCCCCGCATAACAAAACCTTAGATAAGCATGCCCTTCAAATGGATCGAAATCGGTCCCCGGTGTCACGGCAACCCCTGTTCGGCGCAGAATTTCCTGGGCCAAAACGGCGCTGTCATGATGCAGATGCGCAACTTTAGCATAGACATAGAAAGCCCCATCTGCGGGAAATATCTCGGTGATCCCAAGCGCCTGCAACCCTCTCAACAAAATCTCGCGGTTTTGCTGGTAACCGGCTTTGATCTTTTCAAGTTCCGGGACGGCATCGAAAGCGGCCAGGGCGGCATATTGAGACAGGCTGGGCGGCGCAATGAACAAATTCTGAGCCAGCCGTTCAATCGGGCGCACCAGCCGGTCTGGCACCACCATCCAGCCAATCCGCCAACCGGTCATGGCATAGTATTTCGAAAAACTATTGATGACGATGGCATCCCGATTGAAGGCAAGGGCTGTCATCGCCGGCTGGTCATAGGTCAGACCATGATAGATTTCATCGGAAATCATCCACAGGCCCAAACGGCGGCAGGCTTCGCCAAGCGCCTGCAATCGCGAAGCGCTGATCATCGTCCCCGTCGGATTTGCCGGACTGGCCAACAAAAAACCGCGCAAGCCCGCCGGCCGGCCGTGCTCCGCTTCAAGTGCTGCCACCGATGGCTGATAACGGTCCGCCGGCTCAAGCGTCATCAAGCTTGCGGTCAAACCCAGCGCTTTCAAGATGTTTCTGTAACAAGGATAACCGGGCGTTGGGGTCGCAATCCGATCACCGGGATTGAAAGCCGCCAGAAAGGCAAGGATAAACCCCGCCGAGGATCCGGTTGTCACCACCACTTGGCCGGCCTCAACGGCAACCCCATAATAATCGGCATAATGCTGGGCGATACGCGCCCGTAAAGCCGGCAATCCAAGTGCCTCGGTATAGCCAAGCCGCTGGCTGCGAAGCGCCTCATGAGCAGCCGCCAGTACCGATGTCGGCGCCCCCACGGCGGGTTGCCCAACCTCCATGTGAATGACATCCCCCAAACGCTGCTGACGCGCATTGGCCGCCCGCATCACATCCATCACCAGAAAAGGAGAAATACCAGCGGCACGGTCAGCAACCTGAGGAACAACAGCAGATGGGGAAGGATCACAAGAAGAATCAGAATTCATACTCATGAATTGCAGTTCCCCAATTATTCGCTCTTCCCCACATGCCGCCGTTTTTCGCGCTTCCCAGCGTAATACAAGCCCGGTCTTGACAATCTTGACTGGAAATAAAGGAAATCTCTCTACCGCGCTTCTGCGTCTGCAATTACCAAAATACCACTCGGTTTCAACGGCGATTCTTACTGATGTTTTCGAAGCTTATCTGATTCCCCCAAGCTTTCAACAGTCCCTCGACCATTTTCCGCCACAAAATCCGCTTATTTCCAGAAAATGAGAAGAGGATGCGCATTGCCCCCGCGTTTTCGTCTCATTAAATTCCCAAGAAATCAAGGGGGATGGGGCTTGAGATGACTTTGGAGTTGGCTTTAGAATGTAACGCTGGTGAGCTTGAGTTCAATCTGGTAAATGAACTCAATCTGGTAAAAACGTAAAGACTGGCGGCGACTGGAAAAGCCCCACCAGCATTGACGGAAACCTGAAAAGCATGATTCACTCCCCTCTTTATGACCGATGGATGATGATTTTGACTTCACGCCCTGGATGTTCTCACCGCCCCACCAACCAAACGCAGTTGTTGCAAGATAGGGATGCACTGTCCGCCAAGCCTCCCGTCGTTTGGTTCGCGCTCCCCCTGATCACGGCGCTGTTGCTGTCCCTGGGCCTTTGTTTCAGCTCACAAGCCCTCGCCCAGGGCGGCGGCTTCATCCGGGATGCTGAAACCGAAGACTTGATGCGTGACTATGCCCGCCCGATTTTCCGCGTGGCGGGGCTTGCGCGGCAAAACATCCGGATTCATTTGATCAATAACATGTCCTTCAATGCCTTTGTGGTCGATGGACAGAACATGTTTTTCAATGTCGGCGCCCTCACCCGTTCCAAAACCCCCAACCAGTTGATCGGGGTGATTGCCCATGAGACGGGCCATATCGCCGGCGGACATCTGGCGCGAATGCGTGAACGTTTGAAACGGCCGCAAAATATCGCGCTCATTCTGCTGGGGCAGGCCTTTCAACGGACCATGTTGAAATATCAACGCACCGAAGAGTCCTCCGCAGATCAGGCCGCGCTGAGCTATCTCAACGCCACCCGGCAATCGGCAAAGGGCATGTTGGAGACATTTGAACGCTTCGCCGATGAAGGGCTGGCGTCATTGCGCCATGTTGATCCTTATCTGCAAAGCCATCCCATGCCTCGAGAACGGATTGCGCAATTGCGTTACCTGGCGCGGCAAAGCCCCTATTTCCACAAAAAAGACCCCCCGGCCTTACAGCGTCGCCATGATCTGATGCGCGCCAAGCTAATTGGTTTTTTGGAACGCCCCCAATCGGTCTACCGGCTCTATCCAAAATCGGATCGCAGCCTGCCAGCCCGCTACGCCCGGGCCATCGCCACTTACCGCAGCGAAGGGTTGTTGCGCTTCTTGCCGCTGGTCAACGACTTGCTCTCATCGGATCCTAAAAATCCTTATTTTTGGGAGCTTAAGGGACAGTTTCTGCTTGAAAGCGGCCGCCCTGCCGAAGCCGTTGCCCCCTTGACGAAGGCGGTTCGTTTGGCCCCCAAATCCGGGCTCATCCGGCTCATGCTGGCCCAAGCCCAATTACGCAGTGAAAATCCCAGATTACTCGATCGCGCGATCAAAAATCTGCGTATTGCCTTGGTGCAGGAACGGCAATCGGCACAGGGCTACCGGCTGCTCGCCCAAGCTTATGGCAAAAAGCGGATGGTTGGTCATGCCGAATTGGCCTCCGCCCATGCCTATCTGTTTGAACACAATTTGGCGCAAGCACGCCGGCAAGCCATGCGCGCCAAGAAACGCTTCAAGCGAGGCTCGCCAGAATGGGTGCAAGCAGATGACATTCTCAACCATCAGCCCCCAACACGTTAATCGAACTGTTCAACGGAAAATCCCGGAACTTAGAACCCGAAACTATGATCATGAAGTTGGGGGCCTAGCAAAAATGTGAAGAACTCGGCACTGGCATCCATCGCCATTCTCGTTTAAACAGCCAGAAATGTTCAAAATGCCATTTTAGAGATTGCAAAATTTGCTCGCACCAACCAATCAACAAAGCATCTAAGCTGGCTCAAACGCGTTTTTTGCTGCCCAAACAGCACAAATTATGGAGAACACCGAATGGGTCGAACCACCTTATGGAAAAAATGGCTCCCGCTCAGCCTCACCGGCATCGTTGCCCTCACCTTGGTTTCTTGTGGCGACCAAGGCAATATTTCTGGCGATTTCTCGGAATCGCAAAAACGATCGATTGAAAAAATCGTTCGCGATTATCTCTTGAAAAATCCTGAACTTCTCGATGAATTGCAGGCCGCCTATACCGCCAATCGCCAGAAAAAATGGCTGGCGGCCATGAAAAAAGCGATCGAACAGAACGCCGATAAGCTTTTCCGCTCGAAATATTCCTATGTCGCCGGCAATCCAAATGGCAAAATCTCCGTGGTTGAATTCTTCGATTATAATTGTGGTTTTTGCCGCCGGGTTTTTTCCGATGTCCGCAAGCTGATCAAAAATGATCCCAATATTCGTGTTGTCTTCAAAGAAGCCCCGATCTTTGGCAAGGAGCAATCGGTTGAGGCCGCCCGGGTCGCCATTGCCGCCAAAAAACAAGGGAAATATTTCGAACTCCATTCCGCCTTGTTTGAAACCCCTGGTGTCAAGAACAAGGAAACCGCGTTACGGGTGGCCAAGGATATTGGGCTTGAC
>WGBT01000256.1 GCA_015494185.1 Hyphomicrobiales bacterium
CCCCCTGGCCTTGACGCGTATGAGGCTCAATTTACGTAGAATATTCAAGTGGATAGGTGAAGCGTTGGCGGTCAATGATAAATACCGCCGGTATTAAGTTTGGTGTGTCGGCCTGATCGAATATCGATTTTCACAGATTGAGACCTTTCAGTATCATTCGGTAAGTTTTAGCGCCTTCCTGTGCTTTCCTCTGATAAATTGGCGAAAAAGCAAATTTCGCAACATCGTTGCTCTTGCCCCTTGCCGTGACATGGGTATGATGCCCTAAAATCATCAAGAGTGCCGAAAACGGTGCCTTCAAACGATGCCTTCAATTGGGAATTTTGCCGAAAAACGTTCATCCATGACCCAGCGCGACAAAATCAAGAAAGTGGTGCTCGCCTATTCCGGCGGGCTTGATACTTCGATCATCCTGAAATGGCTTCAGATCACCTATGACTGTGAGGTGGTAACCTTTACCGCCGATCTAGGGCAAGGGGAAGAGTTGGAACCGGCGCGTCGAAAGGCCGAGATGATGGGCATCAAAGAGATTTATATCGATGACCTGCGCGAAGAATTCGTGCGTGACTATGTCTATCCGATGATGCGCGCCAACGCCCTTTATGAAGGACTTTATATGCTTGGCACATCGATTGCGCGGCCGCTGATTGCCAAACGGCAGATTGAGATTGCCCATGAAACCGGTGCTGATGCGGTGGCCCATGGTGCTACCGGAAAAGGTAATGATCAGGTTCGCTTTGAACTTGGTTATTATGCCCTTGATCCCGACATCAAGGTGATCTCACCCTGGCGCGAGTGGCAGCTTGGCAGCCGCGAATCCCTGATCGAATTTGCCGAAAAACATCAGATTCCAATCCCCAAAGACAAGCGCGGGGAAGCCCCGTTTTCCTGTGACGCGAATTTGCTGCATACGTCCAGTGAGGGCAAAGTGCTGGAAGATCCAAATGTCGAGGCCCCTGACTATGTCTATCAGCGGACCGTATCGCCGCAGGATGCCCCTGATACTGTCACCTATATCGAAATCGGTTTTGAAAAGGGGGATGCGGTTTCGCTCAATGGTGAAAAACTGTCGCCTGCGGAAATGTTGACAGCCCTCAATGCCCTTGGCCGTGACAATGGCATTGGCCGTCTCGATCTGGTGGAAAACCGCTTTGTCGGCATGAAGTCCCGTGGCATTTATGAGACTCCAGGGGGCACGATTTTGCTCACGGCTCATCGTGGTATTGAGCAGATCACCTTGGATCGCGGGGCGGCGCATTTGAAAGATGAGCTGATGCCACGTTATGCGGAACTGATCTACAACGGTTTTTGGTTTTCCCCCGAACGTGAAATGTTGCAGGCTTTGATCGATAAAAGTCAGACCCATGTCACCGGCACAGTACGGCTTAGGCTTTACAAGGGCAATTGCGATGTCGTTGGCCGCGCCTCGCCCTATTCGCTCTATTCCGAAGATCTGGTCACCTTTGAAGAGGGCTCGGGTTATGATCAAAAGGATGCGGAAGGCTTCATCAAGCTCAATGCATTGCGCCTTCGCCTGCTGGCCGCCCGGAAGGCCAAAATGGGAGCCGTGAGCGACTAAGTGGACAGGACCTATAGGTTGGGAAGAGGGGGCTCAGGGGCGGAGGTTGGGAATGATGCGTTATAATAAATGATGCCTTGGATGATCTGTTTAACGAGAGGCCTCAATCCTGAGTTGGGGGACAGTTGGGTCAATCGCCCTCCCTTTATCCAGAAAAGCAAGAATCAGAAAGGCAAGCGGCGTTCAGCTGGTGTCTTTTACTCATTTATTACTATGAATTCATAATTTTTCATGTCTGCGACTATTTTGTAAATGTTCTTGGAACTTTTCTTCCTCTTAATAGAGCATAAGTAATTGGCGGGGTATTGATTGGCTGGGGGCTCTTTGGTGCAAGTGCTCTGGGGATGATTTTGAGTGGGCTTCTTACGAACGAGCCTTGGCCATAGTTTTGCTGTAAAGTGAGAGTAGAACGCCGATGCGCACAGAGAATTTTGGCACAGATGATGCGGCTGATCAGGTTTCTTCAGATAAGCCATTGTCGTCTGGTGATGAGCCATCTTTGAGCAGGAGGAACGGCGTCATGGTTTTCAATTTAAGGCCCGCTGAGCCCGCTCGTTTATCGCGGAATGTGCAATCGTCTAGAGCCACACAGCCTAAAAGACAGAAGGGGAAGCGGCCTCCCCTGATGACGTCGGCCTGTGATTGGCGCGGGCAATCGGGGCGGATTTACCGGCATACCGTTTATACGCTTTTGTCTTGTCCGGCCTTGACGGCAGCCAACTATCTTCTCGTCTATCGCCGTGCCGATGGGACCCGGATATTGCTTGCAGCGGATTATACCGTTGGCGTTTGTGGGAGTGAAAACCTGGCGCATTTGCGTCATGAGGCGGCGTTGCGGGGCGCCAATGAAATTCACATTTTAGATGGAGAGTTGAGTGATGAGGCAGCTCGGCTTGACCGTCAGCAGATTGCGCAGGATGTACGTTCCGGCCAATTCAACGCCCTGATTAGAGAGCTTAAGACGTCGGTGGCCAATCTGGCCTGATCTGGCGCTGGTTATCGGCTTATCAGCGCTCCATTCATGGTCTTCCCTATCTCTTTCAAGGATCATACGGGCCACTCATACCCAATCCAACAGCCTCTGACCTTTGTTCGTATACCGTTCAATTTACGTGATCATGTTCAAAGAGATACGGAAAACATGGAAAGGTCAATGAGAAATGCTTCCAGTATAAGAACTCAATCGCACGATGGTCGCGGCAGAAATTCGAGTTTTTTCAGTTTGCCATTGATGGCAAAATCACCATAGTCGATTTTGAGTTTTCGGCTGACACCGTTGGCAAACAGAATATAGGACAGTTCATAGCTTGGCAGTCCTTCGCCAGCGTGTTCAGAAATATCCTCTTTATCATAATAGCTGATGATCACGGGCCAGGATTTTAATTGCTCAAGTTGTTGGATTGCCTTATGGGTGTTGGGGGGTGCTTTGGCCGTGATTGTGGCGTGGCTTAAACGTTTGTGGGGGCGTTTACCGGCACTTGTTTTTCCGGTCTTGGGTTGACCGATGAAAGTGGCGGTGAGGTAGACTTTCTCACCATCATCAGAACCATCATAAATCTCAGCCTGCAGGAGGGACCGGCCAGCCAGGGCGGCTTTGAGAATTTCCCGGCTGTGCTGGGTAGGAAACAAGATCTGGCCGTCAAGCTTCATATGGACCGATCTTGGCTTTTGCAAACGGACATTGATTCCGCAAGCGGATTGGGATTGAGCCGTATTTTCACTTTCTGAGGCAATGCGTGAAGCGCTTGGGAGCTTATTGTCTTTGTTGTCAAAACTGTTATCGCCAAAGCGTCTGGCATCCCCAAATGTCAACTCTCCTTTGGCATTGTCGAAATATTGCGTTGTGGCAAAGCGGAAGAAACGGCCCCGGCCTTCTTCAAAGGTGCTTGATCGCAAGTCGGAAAGAGTTGCATTGCCTTTGCTGTCGGTGATTTCTGTGACCAGCCGGGTGTTGAGCGTATAGCCGTGACAATCGGAGCCCAAAAATTCCAGTACTAATCGTCCTCTCACGTTACCAACGCCTGAACCGGTGCGCAGCTCGGCCAAGCTGAGATCATAAACTGCGCGATGGGGAACCAATTCCACTTTATGGTCGGGAATTTTTGCCGCAAATGGGGTTGCTGACGCGGGAGAGGACAGGGAAGAGGTCATCAGCCCAAACAAGAACAATGCCGAACAGCGGTGAAACAAACAATCAGGCATAGGAAACCAATCTTAACGCCAAACCTAACGAATACCCAGCCAGGCTAACTCAAGCCAAGTCGAGACCTGAAACCGATATAGCACAGTAGCGAAAAATTCGTTATATGATTGTTAATGGGAAACTAAAATTTTTTCTCTTTTGTCATTGGCCCGCCGCAGGTTAAGCTGGCGAAATCATTTGCCACGGAATGGAAGGGCGGCTCTGGCGGCTCTGCTATTGTCCGGGGGAAGCTTCAAGCGTTTCACGGTTCATCTGTTTTGAGAAGAATTGAAAGGGATTGGTATGCCCGAAAATTTACAAGCCTGTTCCCCTGAAGAGCGATTGCAGCAGTTGGACATTGTCCTGCCCGAGCCCATGGCGCCGGTTGCCAATTATGTGCCCTATGTTTTGCATGGCGGGCTTTTGTATATTTCGGGGCAGTTGCCGATGGGGCCTGAAGGGCTTGAATATGAAGGGA
>WGBT01000257.1 GCA_015494185.1 Hyphomicrobiales bacterium
GTTGTATTCGCCGTAATAAGACATTGCCGCGGGAAACGTTTAAAGTTGGTGAACGGGTCCGTGCTTATATTTACGAGGTCAAGCGCGAGCAACGCGGGCCGCAAATCTTTTTATCGCGCACATGCCCTGAATTCATGGCCAAACTGTTCCGGCAGGAAGTGCCGGAAATCTATGATGGCATCGTTGAAATCAAGTCCGTTGCGCGCGATCCGGGCAGCCGGGCCAAGATTGCCGTGTCCTCAAATGATTCTTCGATCGATCCGGTTGGGGCCTGTGTCGGCTTGCGGGGCAGCCGTGTGCAAGCCGTGGTCAATGAGCTGCAAGGGGAAAAAATCGATATCGTTCAATGGTCTGCCAATGCCGCGACCTTTATCGTCAATGCCTTGGCGCCTGCGGAAGTCTCCAAGGTGGTGCTCGATGAAGAGGCAAAGCAGAGCGATGTTGTCGTGCCTGATGATCAGCTCTCATTAGCGATTGGCCGGCGGGGGCAAAATGTTAAGTTGGCTGCAAAGCTTACCGGCTGGGAAATCGATATCATGACGGAAGCCCAGGAATCGGAGCGCCGTCAGACCGAATTTGCCGAACGTTCCCAATTGTTTATGGAGGCTCTGGATGTCGATGAAGTGATTGCTCAACTGTTGGCTTCCGAAGGTTTTACCAGTATCGAGGAAGTGGCGTTTGTCGATCCCGATGAAATCGCGGCCATTGAAGGGTTTGGTGATGAAATGGCCGAAGAGCTGCAGAGCCGCGCTCACGACTATCTCGAGCGGCAGGAAAAAGAGCTGGATGAAAAGCGTAAGGCGCTCAACGTTTCTGACGAACTGTTGGGGATTACGAAGCTGACGCTGCCAATGTTGATCAAGCTTGGCGAGAGCGGTATCAAAACGCTGGAAGACTTTGCCGGCTGTGCTATCCATGATCTGATTGGCTGGGAGGAGAAAGTCAAGGGGAAAAGCAAGCATTTTCCGGGCTATTTGAGTGAATTCAAGCTTGAGCGAGAAGACGCGAAACAGATGATCATGGAGGCTCGTGTGAAAATTGGCTGGGTCAGCGCTGATGTCCTTGCCTCTCAATCTGCCGGCTCCTCTGAGGAGGAGGGACTTCATGTCACCGAGGAAGCCGTTGAGGCGGCGGCTGAATCCGAGCCGCAAACAGCGGAGAAAGGGAGCGCAGGCTGAACCAGGGACCGCGAAATATTCCAAGCCGGGGGCAAACCAATTCAATGCCCAAGGTGAAGCGGCAACGGCCGGGGGGGCATGAACCTGTGCGGGTCCGGCAATGTGTGGTCAGCCGCGAGCTCAAACCCGAGGCGGAGCTGATACGTTTCGTTATCGATCCCGAAGGCCGGGTTGTCGCTGACTTCAAGCGCCGGTTGCCGGGGCGAGGGGTTTGGGTGACGGCGGACCGGCGGCATTTGGAAACCGCTGTGCGGAAAAATCTGTTCGCCCGTGGGTTTCGCCGCAATGTCAAAGTTGCTAAGAAATTGCCACAGACCGTTGCCGAACAGTATGAAGGTCAGGTGCGGGCCTTGTTGTCGCTGGCCAATAAAGCTGGCGAATTGACAACCGGTTTTGAGCGTGTTGCAGAAGAAATCGCCCGGGGGCGGGCTTGTGTGCTTATTCATGCTATCGAGGCCGGTGAAGATGGCTGCCGCAAGCTCGATGGCCGTTTTTTGGCCAACTGCGGCGCCAAAGCGCAGCAAAGAATCTGGCGTTTGCATCGAATTGAGCATTTGAGCATGGCCATAGGCCGTGAGAATGTGGTACATGCTGCCTTAAAGGCAGGTGGCTTATGTGAGAAATACCACGCATCAGCATGCATTTTGCAGCGGTTGCAAGGCTGTTGAGCGGTTTGGGGAAAGGAAAGCCCCGAAAAAGCCGCCTTGAAAGGTGAAGGGCTTGGGCATGGAGCTGTCACCGCGCCTGTGCCTTTGAGAGGGCAAGGGAGAGCAATCTTGAATGCAATCTTGACACTTGTGCGTGCAAGATGATCTCTGCAGCTCTTGCCGGCGCACCTAATGTCAATACTACGGGAGACATGATCATTGTCGCCTGTTTATTGAGAGATGAAAATCGATTTAGAGATCGATGGACTGACAATCGACTATTGGAAGCAGAATGAGCGATACGAAAGAAACCGGCAGAAAAACCCTGACCCTGAATAAAAAGGTCGGGACTGGACATGTGCGGCAAAGTTTTTCGCATGGCCGGTCGAAATCGGTGCTGGTCGAGAAAAAGAAGAAACGCATTATCAACCGGCGCACGACCGTCAAAGCAGCGGATACGCCGGGTGCAGGGAAGCCGGAAGGGGCGCCAGGGGTGGAGACGGTCCGCAAGAAACCCGCCCTTAACACGGCTGGGAAATTGTCTCCCGATGAGATGAATGCGCGGTTGCGGGCGCTCGAGGAAGCGCGGCAACGGGAAATCAGAGAAGCGGCGGAACGGAAACGCCGTGAAGAACAAGAGGCGCGCGCCCGGGCCGAGGCGGAAAGAGAGGCTGCACGTCGCGCCGAAGAGGAAAGAAAGGCTGCGGAAGAAAGAGCCCGGATCGCTGCTGAAGAAGCGGCCGCCAAAGCCGCGGCCGAAACAGCTGCAGAAAGCAATAAGTCCCAACAGGCTCGTGACAATGAGAGGAGCGAACCGGCTGTTGATGAGCAATCTGCAGCGCCTAAAACGGCCGCGAAGAAATCGGCGGAGAAAAAAGCGGTCCGTGGGAAGGTGCAAGATGTCGCGCGTCCGGAAATGCCCTCAAGGCGGCATCTGGAGCCGGAAGGGCGCGGTTCCGCCAAGCGTGGCCGTGGTGAGAGCCGTCCCTCGCCGCGGCGCCATGAGGAGGAGCGTTTCAAAGGCCGTCTGACCATCACCAATGCCTTGGACGAAGGTGGCGGCCGCCGTCCCCCTTCGATTGCCCGGTTGAAGCGGAAGCTGGAAAAACAGAAAAAACAAGCCGCTGGGGTACAAAAACAACAGATCAAGATTTCCCGGGAAGTGGTGCTGCCTGAAGCGATCACCATTCAGGAGCTTTCCAACCGGATGGCAGAACGCGCCGTCGATGTGATCAAATTCCTGATGAAACAGGGGCAGATGCACGAAATCAACGACGTCATCGATGCCGATACCGCTGAGTTGATTGCCGAGGAATTCGGTCATACGGTCAAACGGGTTTCCGAAGCCGATGTCGAGGAAGGTTTCTTCGGCGAAGAAGACGATGAAAGCGATCTCAAGCCGCGTCCCCCGGTGGTCACCGTGATGGGCCATGTCGATCATGGCAAGACCTCGCTTTTGGATGCTATTCGGCAAACCAATGTCGCTTCCGGTGAAGCCGGCGGGATCACCCAGCACATTGGCGCCTATCAGGTCGAAGACGATGAGGGGCGGAAGATCACCTTCATCGATACGCCGGGCCATGCGGCCTTCACCGCGATGCGGGCCCGCGGGGCGAAGGTGACGGATCTCGTGATTTTGGTGGTGGCGGCGGATGATGGAGTCATGCCGCAAACCATTGAAGCCATCAATCATGCCAAAGCGGCGGATGTGCCGATCATTGTGGCCATCAACAAGATAGACTTGCCTACGGCCGATCCGAACCGGGTGCGCAACGAGCTGCTGCAACATGACGTGTTTGTCGAATCGCTTGGCGGTGATGTTCTCGATGTCGAAGTCTCGGCGAAAAAACGCCTCAATCTCGATGAATTGCTCGAGGCGGTCCATCTGCAGGCCGAGATGTTGGAATTGCGGGCCAATCCGGATCGTGCAGCGGTTGGCATTGTGATTGAAGCGCAATTGGAACGCGGCCGCGGCCCGGTGGGCACCGTGCTGGTCCAGCGCGGAACTTTGAAGGTTGGGAATGTTTTGGTTGCGGGTGTTCATTGGGGGAAAGTCCGCGCCTTGATTGACGATAAGGGGCAACATGTGGTGGAAGCAGGCCCCAGCAAACCCGTCGAAGTCTTAGGCTTCAATAGTGCACCGGAGGCTGGGGATGAATGCGCCGTTGTCGAAAATGAGGCCAAAGCCCGGGAGATCACCGAATACCGGCAACGCAAACGCCGCGAAACACTGGCTGCAGGGGCGGGCTCCATCAGCTCACTGGAACAGATGATGGCCCAGCTCAAACAGGATGGGGCAGCGGAATTTCCGCTGGTTGTCAAAGGTGATGTTCAGGGCTCGGTTGAGGCGATCACCAATGCCCTCGAGCAGTTGGGTAACGATGAAGTCCGGGCCCGGATCGTGCATGCAGCCGTTGGCGGCATTTCCGAATCGGACGTTACCCTGGCGGCGGCCTCCAACGCGGTCGTCATTGGTTTCAATGTCCGCGCCAATATCCAGGCCAAACAGCTGGCGGCACGGGAAGGGGTGGAAATTCGTTATTACTCAGTGATCTACGATCTGGTGGACGATATCAAGGCGGCGATGTCGGGGCTGTTGAAACCCACCTATCGAGAACGCTTCATCGGCAATGCCGAGATTTTAGAGGTGTTCAATATCAGTAAAGTCGGCAAGGTTGCAGGCTGCCGTGTGACCGAAGGCAAAGTCGAGCGCGGGGCTGGTGTTCGTCTGATCCGCGACAATGTGGTGATCCATGAAGGCAAGCTGTCGACGCTGAAACGCTTTAAGGATGAAGTCAGTGAAGTTGCCCATGGGCAGGAATGCGGGATGGCGTTTGAGAATTATCAGGACATGCGCCCCGGCGATATTATCGAGGCGTTCCAGATCGAAGAAGTCGAACGCACGCTTTGAGATATCAGGCGGGCTCCTGAAGAAAGCTGTGCCTGAGGAAGCTGTGAATGAATTACTGAACCCGCCGCCCCCCTGCCAATTGCCTATGGCCGCCGCAGAAAGTGGGCGGGAAGCCAAGGGCAAGCAAGGGCAAGGGGGAATAAGGTTGTTTGATCAGAAGTTTTCTAGGTTGTCCGAAAGCTTTTCTTGTTTGTGGAATATAACCTGAACGATCAGGGAGGCGGGGATCATTGCTTGAGGGCTTAAGAGGCTGATTATGATGGAAGAACGCGTATCAAGGGGGCGGAGCCAACGGCAATTACGGGTCGGTGAATTGGTTCGGCATGCCTTATCAGAGTTCTTGCTGCGTGATGTGGTGGCGGATGAGGCGCTTCGCGGGGTGCCCATTACTGTTTCTGAAGTGCGCGCCAGCCGGGATCTGCGCCATGCGACCGCCTTTGTTTTGCCGCTTGGCGGCGTCAATGAAGCAAGTGTCATTGCTGCGCTCAATAGACATAGAAAATTTATTCGCGGCCAGATCAGCGGCAAGGTGGCGTTGAAATACATGCCCGATATTCGTTTTGAGGCGGATAGCACTTTCGCCCAGTCCGATCATATCGAGGCGCTGTTGCGCTCGCCCAAGGTTGCCCGTGATCTGAAAACATGACTTAGAAGCAAGAGCTTTACTTCTTTGCCCGCTTCCAATCACGATCATTCAAAAATCAAGACAACATAGCACGCGCATAACCGATGGGATCACGCAAACGCAAGGGTTTGGATATCAACGGCTGGTTGGTGCTGGACAAGCCCGCAGGTTTAACCTCGAACCAGGCTCTGGGCCGGGTGAAATGGCTGTTCAAGCCGAAAAAAGCTGGTCATGCGGGTACCCTTGATCCGTTGGCCACCGGGGTGCTGCCGATTGCTTTGGGGGAGGCCACAAAGACCGTGAGTTATCCCCTCAATGGGCGCAAAGCTTATCGGTTCACGGCGCAATGGGGACATGAGACCAACACCGATGATCTCGACGGTGAAATCACCGCGCGTGGGACGGGCAAGTTGCCTTCAGCGCAGGATTTAAGCGTGATCTGTGACGCTTTTCAGGGGCGGATTTGGCAAGTGCCGCCGGCCTTTTCGGCCATCAAGATCGACGGCAAACGGGCTTATAAGCGGGCCCGGGAAGGGGAGAGTGTTGTACTGCCAGAACGCCAGGTTATGATTCACGAACTGCGCTATATCGATTCGCCTGCCCGTGATCGCTCCCGCTTTGAAGTGACCTGTGGGAAGGGCACTTATGTGCGTGCGCTGGTTCGGGACATGGGCCGTGAGCTTGGCTGTTTGGGGCATTTACAGGCGTTGCGCCGCACCCAAGTCGGCCCCTTTCATGAACGTGACACGATTTCACTGGATAAACTCGAACAGTTGCGCCATAGTGCCGACCCGAGGGCGTTGCTCTCTGTCTTGAGACCGGTTGAATCTGTGCTGGACGACATCCCGGCCTTTGAAGTCACTCAAGCGGATGCGCGGCGTCTCAAACGCGGTCAATCGGTTCTGATCCGAGGCCCCGCAGTCCTGCAAACCAAGGGCCAGGTTTACGCGACGTCCCAAGGCAGATTGATTGCGCTTGGTGAAATCCGTAAAGGGGCCCTGTATCCTTCCAGAGTCTTTCATCTGTAATGATCATCGAGGCTTCTGGAAAAGTTGAAAGAATAACCGGCCGTTATGGCCCTGATCATTTACAAGGAACACGGAACCAAGATGTCGATAACAGCTGAGAAGAAACAACAGATCATCAAAGAGTTTGCCACAACGGAAGGTGATACTGGCTCGCCGGAAGTTCAGGTGGCGATTTTGTCGGAACGCATTGCCAATTTGACAGAGCATTTCAAGACCCACAAGAAAGACAATCATTCGCGTCGTGGTCTGTTGAAAATGGTGAGCCGAAGGCGGCGTCTGCTTGATTATGTCAAAGCCAAAGATCCGAAGCGTTATCAGGCTCTGATCCAGCGCCTGGGCTTGCGCCGCTAACTTTCAGCACATGCGGGTGTGGCTGTACCATAATAATTAAAAGATCCCGCGAAGATTTGAGTGTGCTGCGCTTTCAGGTTGGGAATAACCTGTTTGGGAAGATTCTCAAGCAAACAAAACGGCTTGCCCCACTTGATTAAGAAAGATGTTTCATGCAAGCCGGGAAATGAGAAAATTCGATGTTCGATATTCAGAAAGTGACGATTGATTGGGCCGGACGGCCCTTGACCCTGGAAACAGGACGCCTTGCACGTCAGGCCGATGGGGCGGTGCTGGCAACCTATGGTGAGACGACCGTATTGGCAACGGCGGTGGCGGAGCGCACCGTGCGGCCGGGGGTGGATTTTTTTCCGCTGACGGTCAACTATGAGGAAAAATATTATGCCGCTGGTAAAATTCCTGGGGGCTTCTTGAAACGTGAAGGCCGTCCCAGCGAACACGAAACCCTGACCTCACGGCTGATTGACCGGCCGATCCGTCCGTTGTTTGCTGACGGTTTTAAAAATGAAACCCAGGTGATTGCCACCGTGCTCAGCTACGACATGGAAAATCAGCCCGATATTGTCGCCATGGTTGCTGCATCCGCGGCGCTGACTTTGTCCGGGGTGCCGTTCATGGGGCCGATCGGGGCGGCCCGTGTTGGTTTGCTCAATGGTGAATTGGTCCTCAATCCGGTGCTCGATGAGATTGGGGAAAGTGCGCTTGATCTTGTCGTGGCGGGAACCGGGGAAGCGGTTTTGATGGTCGAATCAGAGGCGCAGGAGCTGTCTGAAGAACAGATGCTCGAGGCCGTGATGTTTGGCCATAAGGGGTTTCAGCCGGTCATCGATGCGATTATTGAGTTGGCGGAAAAGGCGGCCAAAGAGCCGTGGGAGCTGAAACCGGACGAAAGCGACCGGTATGCGGCAGAAATTCGTGCCCGTGCCGAAGCTCCCCTGCGCGAGGCCTATCAGATTGCGCAGAAACTGCCGCGTCTGGAACGGATTGCCGAAATCAAGTCGGAAATCATCAATGATCTCACTCCTGAGGACGATGACGGCACTGAAAAGGTTCTGATTGCTTCGGTGTTCAAGGCGCTCGAATCGGAAATCGTGCGCGGCAATATCTTGAAGACTGGGAAGCGCATCGATGGGCGCGATCTGCGCACTGTGCGCCCGATCACGGCTCAAGTGGGCGTTCTGCCGCGCGCCCATGGCAGCGCCTTGTTCACCCGCGGGGAAACCCAAGCCTTGTGTGTCACTACGCTTGGCACCGGTGATGATGAAAAATTCATCGATGCGCTTGAAGGCAATTACAAGCAACACTTCATGCTGCATTACAATTTCCCGCCTTATTCGGTGGGGGAGACCGGACGGATCGGTTCGCCGGGACGCCGTGAAATTGGTCATGGCAAGCTGGCTTGGCGTGCGATTCATCCGATGCTGCCGCCCAAGGAACAGTTTCCCTATACGGTGCGGGTGGTTTCAGAAATCACCGAATCGAATGGTTCCAGCTCGATGGCCACGGTCTGCGGGGCTTCACTGTCGCTGATGGATGCTGGCGTGCCGCTTAAACGCCCGGTTGCTGGAATTGCGATGGGGTTGATCAAGGAAGGTGATGAATTTGCCGTGCTGTCCGACATTTTAGGGGATGAGGATCATCTGGGCGACATGGATTTCAAGGTTGCCGGAACAGCGCAGGGGGTGACCTCGTTGCAGATGGACATCAAGATTTCTGGCATCACCGAAGAAATCATGAAGGTGGCCTTGGAGCAGGCCAAGGAAGGGCGCATGCATATTCTTGGCGAAATGGCCAAGGCCCTGCCGGAGGCGCGCGCCCAGATGGGCGAATATGCGCCGAAGATCCAAACCATTTCAATTCCGGTTGACAAAATACGCGAAGTCATCGGTCAGGGCGGAAGTGTTGTCCGCAGCATTGTCGAGGAAACCGGTGCCAAGATCGATATAGAAGATGATGGCACGGTCAAGGTTGCCTCGGCCAATCAAGAATCCATCGATGCCGCAATCAAGCGGATCAAAGAAATTGCCAGTGATCCCGAAATTGGCGAGATCTATCAGGGCAAGGTTGTCAAGGTGATGGATTTTGGAGCTTTTGTGAACTTCTTTGGGGCCCGGGATGGTTTGGTCCATATCTCACAACTGGCCGATCACCGGGTGAAACAAACTTCCGATATTGTCAAAGAAGGGGATATCGTTTGGGTCAAATTGCTCGGAATCGATGAGCGCGGCAAGGTTCGTCTGTCGATGAAAGCGGTCGATCAGGAAACCGGCAAGGAAATTCCCCGTGACACGGCACAAGCCAGCTAGCTGAGAGCTGTTGGACGAGGCAACAACTGAAAGGCTGGCATGTAAAAGCCCCATGCCAGCCTTTGTTTTGAATGATTGTTCTTGCTTGGGCAAGAGCCTCTCACCATGGAAGACAAGGCAGGTTGGGGCAGAAGAGAAGGGCCCTTGGTATTTGGTATAAGTCTGCCGGTTCTTGTTTGTCAGGCCGCCAGCAACTTCCAGCAGCTTTTTATCCTGAAGCCTCCCATTTAAGAATAATACCGGCGGTATTTAATCTTTGACTTTTCCATGCTTTTTTCCGTATCCCTTTGAATGTTCTGCGTAAATTGAACGGTATACGAAGAAAGCTCAGGGGCCGTTGGTATAATATAAAAAATTATACTATAGCTTGGGGTTGCGGCAACTGGTGCCATGGCCGGAGGTACAGCGGTTTGTTAAGTCCGGGCAAGCCAAGCCATTGGGGGGCGGGAAGAACGCCAACAGCCCTTTGAGGGGTGATCAAAGAGTTGATTTCAATGACGAAAGAACGGTTATATTTGTTCGATACAACACTGCGGGACGGGGCGCAGACCCTTGGTGTTGATTTTTCTGTCGAGGACAAGCTGCGGATTGCCCGCATGCTCGATGATCTGGGCCTTGACTATATCGAAGGGGGCTATCCTGGCGCCAATCCCACCGATACGGCGTTTTTTTCCCGCGGTCGCAATCTTGAAAATGCGGCGATGACGGCTTTTGGCATGACCAAACGCGCCGGGCGCAGTCTTTCCAACGATGCCGGTTTTGCCAAAGTGCTTGAAGCGCATGCCGATGCCATCTGCCTGGTGGCCAAGAGTTGGGATTATCATGTTCGTGTGGCGTTGAAGATTTCCGAAGCCGAAAATCTGCAAGCGATTCGCGAATCCGTTGAAGCCATCGTTGCAAGCGGGCGGGAGGCGCTGATTGACTGCGAGCACTTTTTTGATGGTTTCAAGGCCAATCCGGATTATGCCCTAAGCTGTGCCCGAACCGCCTATGAGGCCGGGGCCCGCTGGGTGGTGCTGTGTGATACCAATGGCGGCACACTGCCCTTTGAGATCGAGGAGATTGTCAGCCAAACCGTCAAGGTCGTGCCGGGGACGCATCTTGGCATTCACGCCCATAATGACACCGAGCACGCGGTTGCCAATTCCTTGGCGGCGGTGCGTGCCGGGGTGCGGCAGATTCAAGGCACGCTCAACGGTCTTGGTGAGCGTTGCGGCAATGCCAATCTGACCTCCATTATTCCCACTTTGATGCTAAAAAGCCGTTTTGCCGAGCAATTCGAGATCGGTGTCACGGCAGAGAAATTGCGGCTTCTTACTCATGCCAGCCGGGTGCTCGATGAAGTCTTGAACCGGGCGCCGAACCGCCATGCTCCTTATGTTGGGGAGGCGGCCTTTGCCCATAAAGGGGGGATCCATGTCTCAGCCGTGCAAAAGGATCCGGCCACCTATGAACATGTGCCACCCGAGACGGTTGGCAATCAGCGCCGCATTTTAGTTTCCAATCAGGCCGGCCGCTCCAATATTCTGGCGGAGCTCGACCGGTTGGGGATCAAGATCGAAGCCACCTCGCCTGCGGTGCGGGCGCTGCTTGAGGAAGTCAAACAGCGCGAAGCCATTGGTTATGCCTATGAAGGGGCCGATGCGTCTTTTGAACTTTTGGCCCGGCGGATGCTTGGTGAAGTGCCGCGGTTTTTCCATGTCGACAGCTATCGGGTGATCGTTGGCCGCCGCCATGCCGATGATGATTTGCAACAGACACGCGAACCGGTCTTGACTTCTGAAGCGATCGTCAAACTGATCGTCAATGGGGAGAAAAAAGCCTCGGTCGGTGAGGGCAATGGCCCGGTTCATGCCCTCGATAGGGCGTTGCGCAAGGATCTCGGCGTGTATCAGAAGTTCATCTCCGATGTGGCTTTGGTGGACTATAAAGTGCGGATTCTGACCGGGGGGACCTCGGCGGTCACACGGGTTCTGATTGAAAGCCGGGACGGTGAAGGACGGCGCTGGTTCACGGTTGGGGTCTCTCCCAATATCGTCGATGCCTCGTTTGAGGCAATTGTCGATTCGATCAATTACAAATTGCTGCGTGATGGTGCCCCGGCGCCGGAGAAAAGCAGCGTCATTGCCTTCAAACGCTGAAGCTTCTGTGGAGCGCCAAAAAGTATCAATCTTCAATCCAAGCAAGAGCTATCAAAAGGTGATCAAGAGGTGGCTGCTTTGGCCAGGGTGCCGATCTTTATCGGTGTCAGGGGGCGGGGGGGTTTGACATTGATGCCCGCGATTTTCAGGAAATTGGCGAGAAGCTGATGGCCATGTTCGGAGGCGATGCTTTCAGGATGAAACTGCACCCCGAACACGGGGTGGGTCTTGTGCGCAACGGCCATGATGATGCCGTCTTCAGTATGAGCGGTGACGTCGAGAACCTCCGGCAGGCTGTCAGGGTCGATCACCAGCGAATGGTAGCGGGTGGCTTCAAATGGTGTTGGCACCTCTGCAAATATTCCCAGGCCTTGATGATGCACCAGTGAAACCTTGCCATGCATCAATTCCGGGGCCCGCACGATGCGGCCACCATAAGCTTGCCCAATGGTTTGATGGCCAAGGCAAACCCCAAGAATAGGGATATTGGGCCCTGCCTGTTTGACGAGCTCAAGTGAAATGCCTGCCTGATCGGGATCGCAGGGGCCAGGCGAGATGACGATTGCCTGGGGCTTTTGAGCCAGCACATCGGCAACGGTGATCTTGTCATTCCGATAGACTTTGACTTCTGGCCCAAGCTCGCCCAGATAATGCACGAGATTGTAGGTGAAACTGTCGTAGTTATCAATGAGAATGATCATTGTCCCGTCCTTGAAAACTGTAAAAGTTTGCACTCCCCCCTACAACACAGTGTCAGATCCGTCCTTAAAGGTGTTGTCAAACCTGACACTGTCGGTGAGTTCAAGTTCAGATTTTGACACGAAACAGTGCTTGGTGTTGGCGAACGAACCCGATTGTTCAGGGCCAGATTCAGCAGTCAGTCAAGAGCCCGGCTTCATCAATCATGAATCGTCTTCTAGATTGAATTTTGAACCTTGTTTGACCAGAAATCGTCTCATTTTTCAATGAGAATTCAGTCTTCTGTTTCAAGGCTTGGGGCTGGCTGACAGATTGCGTTCAAGGAGGCTTTCATGATTCCCCGCTTTTGTCATGTTTGTCATTTGCTGAAGCGGGCTTTTTTGGCCATTGCCCTTATCAGCATTGTTTCAGGTTTTATTTTAGCTTTTCCGGGCGTTGAGCCCGCGGCTGCGCAAAATGTTGCCCCAAGTGTGAAATTGTTTGAGTTGGATCGCCAAGTGGCAGCTCATTTGCGGGCCAAGCAATATCATCAAGCGCTTTCGTTGGCCAATCGCTATGCAGCAGGTATCGCCAAGCGTTTTGGCCGGGATCATCTGAAATATGCCGATGCCTTGCGCAAACTGGCGCGGATTTATGCCGCCATGGGCCAGTCGCAGCGGGCGCGCCGCCTCATGGCTCAGGCCAATGGGATCACCCGGCGGGCGCGCTTGCACAAGCCTATGGGGGGCCCTGCCGCATCGCTCAGCTCTCGGCGCCATTCGCATCCCCCTTCCTCGCCCCCGTCTCACAGGCGTCCTCAGGGGTCTCCCCAAGCCCAGCCATCGGTCAAGCCGCGGTTGGCGACGCCTCGTCCACTTG
>WGBT01000258.1 GCA_015494185.1 Hyphomicrobiales bacterium
ATCCTGCGCAACGGCATCGGCAGCCATTTCATTGCCTCCCGATCCGTTATTTTCGTGCTGCTCATCAATCACGGCTTAAGCCTAACAATATTCGACATTGAGGATTTCGTAATATTTTCCGCCCCCCGGTGTCATCACCTCAACACTGTCACCAACCGCCTTGCCGATCAAGGCCCGTGCCACCGGAGACGTGACCGAGATTTTCCCTTTTTTGATTTCCGCCTCGAACTCCCCCACGATCCGATAGGTGATTTCCTCCTCGGTATCCTCATCGATCAGAGTCACTTTGGCGCCAAATTTCACCTGATCGCCAGACAATTTCGACACATCGATCACATTGGCGCGGGACATGATATCCTCAAGCACAGCAATCCGTGCCTCGTTCAAGCCTTGCTGTTCTTTCGCCGCATGATATTCGGCATTCTCGGACAAGTCCCCATGAGCCCGCGCCTCGGCAATCGCCTTGACAATCGCCGGACGCTCTACCGTCTTCCGGTATTTGATCTCGGCCTTCAACGCCTCATAACCTTCTGCCGTCAACGGTATCTTTTCTGCCATTGTGATTTACCTCACCACCTGATCAGACATTTTCTGTTGTCATATAACTTTGCAATGGCGCCACATTCAAGGCCCCAGACCGCATTGCAGCAATGGCCTGGGTCACCGCCTTGGCGCCCGCCAGGGTCGTATAATAAGGGATGTGATGCAACAAAGCCGTCCGCCGGACAGAGGCGCTGTCCGCCAAGGCGGCTGCCCCTTGTGTGGTATTGAAAACAATCGCCACATCGCCGTTTTTCATGGCATCGACAATATGCGGCCGCCCTTCCAACACCTTGTTCACGCGCTGGCACGCAATTCCCTGATTTTGCAAATGCCGTTGTGTGCCGCTGGTTGCAAGCACCTTAAAACCCATTTCCACAAGTTGACGCACCGGCGCAACGATTCCCGGCTTATCGGCATCACGTACGGAAACAAAGACGGTTCCCGTAAGCGGAAGTTCATTGCCTGCTCCCAACTGACTTTTGGCAAAGGCCGCCGCAAAGTCCCGATCGAGCCCCATGACCTCCCCTGTCGAACGCATTTCCGGCCCAAGCACCGGATCAACTCCGGGAAACCTTGCAAAAGGAAAAACCGCTTCTTTGACAGCAATATGATCAAGCGGGCCTTCAGGCAATGCAAAATCGCTCAGCAGCGCCCCGGCCATGACCCGCGCGGCAATCGCGGCAATCGGCGCACCGATCACCTTGGCGACAAAGGGCACCGTACGGCTCGCCCGCGGGTTCACCTCGATCAGGTAAATCTCGCCGTCCTTGACCGCGAATTGCACATTCATCAAGCCAATAACATTCAATGCTTGAGCAAGTTTTTCGGTTTGCGCCCGTAAACCGGCAATGATTTCCATGGGCAGCGAATGGGGCGGCAAAGCGCAAGCGGAATCACCGGAATGCACCCCGGCTTCTTCGATATGCTCCATGATCCCACAGATATAAACCTGCCCCTGTCGATCCCGCAAAGCATCAACATCAACCTCAACAGCTCCGCCCAGATATTTGTCGATCAAGACCGGGCTGTCCCCGGAAACCTGCACGGCTTCAGTGATATACCGGTCGAAATGCGCCTGATTTTCGACAATCTCCATGGCCCGGCCGCCAAGCACATAGGAAGGGCGGATGACCAGCGGAAAACCGATTGCCTGCGCCATTTGCGCAGCTTCTGCCGCACTGCGCGCAATCGCATTGTCAGGCTGCTTCAAGCCAAGCTCATCAACCAGCGCCTTGAAGCGGTCGCGGTCTTCCGCCAGATCGATGGCATCCGGCGAGGTTCCCAAAATCGGGATCCCGGCCGCCTCGAGCGCCTGGGAAAGTTTCAGCGGCGTCTGTCCGCCAAATTGCACGATGACCCCTTCAAGGCGGCCTTTTTGCTGTTCGGCCGCAAGAATTTCCAAAACATGTTCTTGCGTCAGCGGTTCGAAATAAAGCCGGTCTGAAGTGTCATAATCGGTTGAAACCGTTTCGGGATTGCAGTTGATCATGATGGTTTCATAGCCCTGCGCAGTCAGTGCAAAGGCGGCATGACAGCAACAATAATCGAACTCGATTCCCTGGCCGATCCGATTGGGCCCGCCTCCCAAAATCACCACCTTCGATTGTTCTGAGACCTGCGCCTCACAGGCCGGCTGCCCCCCCTCGTCAAAGGGCCGTTCATAGGTGGAATACATATAGGCGGTGGGCGAGGCAAATTCAGCGGCACAGGTATCGATCCGTTTGAAAACCGGCCGCACGCCCATCGCCTGGCGCCGCTTGCGAACCGCCTCTTCCTGAAGGCCCGCCAGTTCGCCAAGACGGGCATCGGTGAACCCCATCGCTTTCAAATACCGCATATGGGCCGGATCGCCGGGCAAGCCATGGGCGCGAATTTGTGCTTCGATTGTAACGATATCCTGAATCTGCTCGATGAACCACGGATCGATACGGCAAATCTTATGAACAAGCTCGGGCTCGATACCATGGCGCAGCGCCTGGGCCACCTTCAACAACCGGTCCGGGGAAGGCTCTGCAAGCTCGGCACGCAATATGTTTTTGTCATCGCCCTGGCCAAGCCCTTCGAAATGGATGTCATTCAACCCCGTCAACCCGGTCTCCATGCCCGCCAGCGCTTTTTGCAAACTTTCGGGAAAAGTGCGGCCAATGGCCATCACCTCCCCGACCGACTTCATTGCGGTTGTCAAAACCGGTTTGGTGCCGGCAAATTTCTCAAAGGCAAAGCGGGGCACCTTGGTTACCACATAGTCAATGGTAGGCTCGAAAGAAGCCGGTGTCGCCCCGCCTGTGATGTCATTCTCCAGCTCATCGAGGGTGTACCCAACCGCCAGCTTGGCAGCAACCTTGGCAATGGGGAAACCGGTGGCCTTGGAAGCCAGCGCCGAAGAGCGCGACACCCGCGGGTTCATCTCGATCACCACCAGCCGGCCATTTTCGGGATTTATGGCAAATTGCACATTGGAACCGCCGGTCTCCACCCCGATTTCCCGCAATACCGCAATGCTGGCATTGCGCATGATCTGGTATTCCTTATCCGTCAGGGTCAAGGCCGGGGCCACGGTGATCGAATCACCGGTATGCACCCCCATGGGATCGATATTTTCAATGGAACAAATGATGATACAATTGTCCGCCAGATCGCGGACCACTTCCATTTCATATTCTTTCCAGCCGAGCACGCTTTCTTCGATCAGCACCTCGGTCGTTGGCGAAGCATCGAGCCCCCTGTCAACAATGCGGAAAAACTCTTCCCGATTATAGGCCACCCCCCCGCCAGTCCCCCCCAAGGTGAAAGACGGCCGGATAATGGCGGGCAGGCCAACTTCCTCCAACGCCCGTTTTGCTTCCACCCGGTCATGGGCCAACATCGAACGCGGCGTCTCGAGGCCAATTTTGTGCATGGCCTCGCGAAACCGGTTGCGATCTTCCGCCTTGTCGATCACATCCGCCCGCGCGCCGATCAACTCAACCCCAAAGCGTTCCAGAACCCCGTTCTTTTCAAGGGCCAATGCAGTGTTCAATGCGGTTTGCCCCCCCATGGTCGGCAGCAAGGCGTCAGGCCGCTCCCTTTCAATAATTTTCGCAACGATTTCAGGGGTGATGGGCTCCACATAGGTGGCATCGGCCATCCCAGGATCGGTCATGATCGTGGCCGGATTGGAATTGACCAAGATGATCCGGTAACCCTCCTCACGCAGCGCCTTACAGGCTTGGGTTCCCGAATAGTCAAACTCACAGGCTTGCCCAATGACAATTGGACCCGCCCCAATGATCATAATAGAAGAAATGTCTTCGCGTTTAGGCATGTCGTGTCAAGCGCTCGCGCCAAAGCCACAGCCGGCAAGAAGCAAGCTTCCAAAGCAAACGTCTTTACCAGCAGCCAGCAGCAATGGACCGTTATTGTTGTTCGCCAAAGCTTCTGCGTCAAAGCATATAACGGAGCTTGGATGAAATAGCCAGCGCACCATGCGCCTCATGCCCTGTCCGTCCTCCCCTGAAAACAATCGCCCCTTCCCGCCAGCCTATCAATAATGACGTTATTTATACAGAAATATTCAAAAGTATCCAAATATATAATCAAGTATAATTTCCTATATACTGAAAATTTACATTATATTAACCATAATTCATTAGCAAATGAATGAGTTCAAGTATCCGTACCAAAGTAGAAGTTCGTGTTGTTACCTGAAAAACAATCAGGCAGCAAGTCATTTTCACGCCCTTTGGGGGGATACGACCATGATATTTTCACGCAATTTAGGATTACGACCCAATACGAGTGCTGCAAAACTCCTACTTATACCGTTTTCAGCGGCTTGGCTTGCACCTCAGTCCGTTGCCGCCTGCGAGCTCGAAGCCTGGCCGTGTTTGCACCACTTTACTGTGAACAATTCTTCAACGAATGGCGTTGTTGGCAAGCGGCAAACCTCTCTTCCCACCGCCAAGGCGCGTTCTAGCAGAGGGAATACGGCTGCGAGCCTAAAGCACCGCCTCCGCCAACAAAAAACGACAGGCGGCGAAACCACGAAGATGTCTTCACTGGCCCTGATGGCTGCAAAGATGGCTGCCGCCGAAAAGACCGCCCCGAAAATGCGCAGTTTCCGCGTGGCCTCACTCAATACTTCGGCATTACGGTGGGCCAGCTTGCAAAACTCAAGAACCGATTGGCACCCCAAGACCCGCATCGCCGATATCCCCTTGCCCGTCCGGATTCTTCGCAAGAAGCGGCGGCTTGGAAAAAAATACCAATTCAAAACACGCCGGCATGAATATATGGCTATTCTGCGCCGCGTTACCCCGAAAGGGCTGCCGCTCAAACTCGCCGCGGCCGTTGTCACGGTGGAAAGCGGCTGGCGTCCCAATCTTGTCGGCGGAGTTGGTGAAATTGGCCTCATGCAGCTGCGTCCAACCACCGCGAAATGGATGGGGGATCCTCAAACCCGCAAAGCCCATATTCGGCAAATCCGCAAAAAACTCTATAATCCGGAATTCAACCTGCGAATTGGCACCCGCTATCTGCACTGGTGCTATAAGTTGGCAAAACGCGATATCGCTGCAACCATTGGCTGTTACAATCGCGGGCCGGGCCGAATGTGGAAGTGGCACAAGAACAAAATCACCAAGCGCTACGTATCGAAGGTGCGCCGGTTGTTGCGCAGCCGCCGTTTCGCCAGCCTATGATATCCCAAGGGATACAGCAGGGCCCCATGGCTCTGCTATCCAATCCTTTCTCCATGGGGCAAGTCCAGACACATGAATGAGACAATCCCTACACAACCCAATGGTGTCCTCCAAGCAATGGTGTCCTCCAAGCCATCCTTTTGGTGAAAAGGAAGCGAGCTTCTTGCCTGCACCAAGTACCCTTTGAGATCATCCCAATCACTCAAATTTCCGCTTTTTTAATATTTTAATATCAGCAGCCCCCTGGCCTTACCTCGCATACCGTCCAAATTACCAAGAACGGCATAATTCTTTCCTTGCTTTTTTGCGATATGCCTCATATAAACATATCTTTATATAGTGAATGAGTTGCGTAGGCCATTTTGTGTCAGGACGAGTTTCGACAAATCAGCTATTGGCGGCCTTACGGGCGGCGGGAGAGCCGACGCGGCTGCGGCTGCTGGCGCTGCTTTCCCGCGGGGAATTAAACGTCAAAGATCTGACCCGGATTCTTGGGCAAAGCCAGCCCCGCATCAGCCGGCATTTGAAATTACTGACCGAAGCCGGACTGATCGAGCGCTTTCGCGAAGGCAGTTGGGTGTTCTTCCGGTTGATCGGCAGCGGCCCGGCCAGCACGCTGATCCGCCAGGTTCTTCAACAACTCGATGTCAACGACCCGGTCATTGCCCGCGATATCAAACGCGCCGATGCCGTCAAAGCAGAACGGGCGCAAAAAGCGCAAGCCTATTTCCGTAAGCATGCCGCCGAATGGGACCGGATCCGCACCCTGCATATCGCCGAAGAACAAGTTGAACGGGCCATGCGCCAAGTGCTTGGCAGCGAAAAAATTCACACCCTCGTCGATATCGGCACCGGAACAGGCCGCATTCTGGAGCTGTTTGCCGAGCAATTCACCCATGGTCTTGGCATCGATATCAATACCGACATGCTGGCTTATGCGCGGGCGAAGCTGGAACAGGCCGGCATCAAACATGCCCAAGTTCGGCAAGCCGATCTCTACCATCTGCCCCTTGACAATGCCATTGCCGATGCCGTGATCATCCATCAAGTGCTGCATTTTCTCGACAATCCAGCCCAGGCGCTGAACGAATGCGCCCGTATCATCGCCCCCGGCGGCAGATTATTGATCGTTGATTTCAAGGCCCATGAGTTGGAAATTCTGCGCGATCAATTCGCCCATCAACGGCTTGGTTTCGAAACCGAGCAAATGCGCGCCTGGACGGCCGAAAGCGGGCTTGATCTGGAACGGCATATCGAGTTGCAACCCAATGGCGGGCAGCCGGAAAAAGAGCTTTCGGTCATGTTGTGGCTGGCGCGGAAAAAGGCCGCACACCCTGCGGATCATTTGAACACCATTTCCAAACGCAATAATTGGGAGGATGCGGCATGAACAAGCCCCTTGCCACGACGCCGCTGCGGAAAAGCCGGCGGATGGACAACAAAATTGCGGTTTCGTTTGAATTTTTTCCGCCCAAAACCGAAAAAATGGAGCAAATGCTGTGGCAATCCGTGGAACGGCTGGCACCGCTTGATCCTGCTTTCGTCTCGGTGACCTATGGTGCTGGGGGCTCGACCCGGGAACGAACCCATGCCACGGTGGCCCGGCTGGCGCGCGAAACCCCGTTACAGCCCGCCGCTCATTTGACTTGCGTTGGCGCACCCCGGGAAGAGATCGACGAGGTCATTCGCGGCTACCAAAGCGTTGGCGTCCGCCATATCGTGGCCTTGCGCGGCGACCCGCCGGAAGGTGTCGGGACCGTCTATACCCCCTACCCCGGCGGTTATGAAAACGCCGCCGCCCTGGTCGCAGGCATCAAACAAATCGGGGATTTCGAGGTTTCAGTGGCCGCCTTTCCGGAAAAACACCCCGACAGCCCGGATTTCGCCACCGATATGGAAATGCTCAAGGCCAAGCGTGACGCCGGCGCTGACCGGGCGATCACCCAGTTTTTCTTCGACAATGAAGTCTTTTACCGCTATTTAGACCGTGTCGAGAAAGCTGGCATCGATATCCCAATCACGCCAGGCATTATCCCGATTCACAATTTCAAGCCGGTGGCCGGTTTCGCCGTCAAGGCGGGGGCCACCGTGCCAGACTGGTTGGCGGCACGGTTCGAGGGACTGGAAAACGATCCGGAAACCAATCGCCTGGTCGGCTGTGCGGTGGCCGCCGAACAGGTGCTGGATCTGATCGATCACGGCATCAAAAACTTTCATTTCTACACTTTGAACCGCGCCAATCTGGTCTATGCCATCTGCCATCTCATCGGCCTTCGTGCCAAGCCGGAAATGGAACTGACCAAGAAGGATGCCGCAGCATGACCCGGGAAGAACGCTTGCAAAAACTGCGCGAGGCGGCGGCCAATCGCATCCTCATTCTTGATGGTGCCATGGGGACGATGATCCAAAAGCACAAGCTTGAAGAGGCTGATTACCGCGGCGCCCGCTTTGCCGACTGGGGCCAGGATTTGAAAGGCAATAACGATCTTTTGGTGCTCACCCAACCCCAGCTCATTCGTGAAATTCACGACGCTTATTTTGAAGCCGGTGCCGATATCGCTGAAACCAACACCTTCAACGGCACCCGCATTGCCATGGCTGATTACGGCATGGAAGAGCTGGTCTATGAAATCAATTTGGAGGCCGCCAAAATCGCCCGCGCCTCAGCCGATGCCTGGACCGAAAAGACCCCGGACAAACCGCGTTTCGTCGCTGGGGCGATGGGGCCGACCAACCGCACCGCCTCGATTTCCCCCGATGTCAACGATCCCGGCTTTCGCAACATCACCTTCGATGAACTTTACCACGCCTATCAAGAACAGGCCCGGGCTTTGATCGAAGGCGGAGTAGACCTGTTGCTGATCGAGACCATTTTTGACACCTTGAACGCCAAGGCGGCAGGTGCGGCGGTGCTCGATGTCTTTGAAGAGCTTGGGATTGAGCTGCCAATCATGCTCTCAGGCACCATCACCGATGAATCCGGGCGCACGCTCACCGGACAGACCACCGAGGCATTTTGGTATTCGCTGCGCCATCTCAAACCGTTTTCGGTCGGGCTGAATTGTGCCCTTGGTGCGGACAAGTTGCGGCCCTATGTGGCAGAACTTGCCACGCGTGCTGAAACGCTGGTCTCTGCGCATCCCAATGCGGGACTGCCCAATGAAATGGGGGAATATGACGAATCCCCTCAAGACATGGCGAAGCATCTTGAAAGCTGGGCTGAAGATGGGCTCGTCAATATCATCGGCGGCTGCTGTGGCTCGACCCCTGAACATATCCGCGCCATCGCCGAAGCCGTCAGCCAGAAACCGCCCCGCAAACCCGTTGAAGACAATCACAAAATGCGGCTTTCGGGCCTTGAACCCTTCGTCCTTGGTTAAGGCCCCTTTGTCCATGGTTTAATGAATTGCTATGACCCAAAACGCCAGTACGACTTTCATCAATATCGGGGAGCGCACCAATGTCACAGGCTCTGCCAAGTTCCGCAAGCTGATCGAAGCCGAAGACTATGAAGCCGCTCTCATGGTCGCCCGCCAGCAGGTCGAAAACGGCGCCCAGATCATCGACGTCAACATGGATGAGGGGATGCTGGATTCCGAGAAGGCGATGACCACCTTTCTCAATCTGATCGCCGCCGAACCTGATATCGCCCGGGTGCCGGTGATGATCGACAGCTCGAAATGGTCGGTGATCGAGGCCGGTTTGAAATGCGTGCAAGGCAAGGCCATTGTCAACTCGATCTCGCTGAAAGAGGGCGAGGAGACCTTTCGTGAACAGGCGAAAAAGATTTTGCGCTATGGGGCCGCCACCGTGGTGATGGCCTTCGATGAGATCGGCCAGGCGGATACCGAAGACCGCAAATATGAGATTTGCGAACGCTCTTACAATATTCTCACCAAAGAGATTGGCTTTCCGCCGGAAGACATCATCTTCGATCCGAATATTTTTGCGGTGGCGACCGGGCTTGAAGAACACAACAATTACGCTGTCGATTTCATCAATGCGACGCGCCGGATCAAACAGAACCTGCCTTATGCTCATGTCTCAGGCGGTGTTTCCAACCTGTCTTTCTCGTTCCGCGGCAACAATCCGGTGCGTGAGGCCATGCATTCGGTGTTTCTCTACCACGCCATCAAGGCCGGTATGGACATGGGCATCGTCAATGCCGGTCAATTGGTCATCTATGACGACATTCCAGACGAGTTGCGCGAGCGGGTTGAAGATGTGATCTTGAACCGCCGTCCTGATGCGACAGACCGACTGCTGGAAATTGCGGAAAATTATCGTGGCCAAACCAAGAAGAAAAAGGCGGCCGATTTGTCATGGCGTGAGAACAGCGTTGAAGAACGTCTGAAACACGCCTTGGTCAACGGTATTTCGAGTTATATCGAAGAGGACACCGAAGAAGCCCGGCAAAAGCTTGGCCGCCCGCTGCATGTGATCGAAGGGCCGTTGATGGATGGCATGAATGTGGTCGGTGATTTGTTTGGGGCGGGGAAGATGTTCCTGCCGCAAGTGGTCAAATCGGCCCGCGTGATGAAACAGGCGGTAGCCTATCTCACGCCTTTCATGGAAGAGGAAAAGGCCCAATGCACAACCGGTGATGACAGCAACACAACCAAAGTTCTGCTTGCCACGGTCAAAGGTGATGTTCACGATATCGGCAAGAACATTGTCGGTGTCGTGCTGCAATGCAATAATTTCGAGGTCATCGATCTTGGCGTCATGGTTCCAACCCAGAAGATTTTGGACACGGCCCGAAAGGAAAATGTCGCCATTATCGGATTGAGCGGGCTGATCACACCAAGCCTCGATGAAATGGTGAACGTGGCCAGCGAAATGCAGCGTCAAGGCTTCGATATTCCGCTGTTGATCGGCGGCGCCACCACCAGCAAGATTCACACGGCAGTAAAGATCAACCCGCAATACCGGCGCGGTCAGACGGTCTATGTGCCCGACGCCAGCCGTGCCGTCTCTGTGGCCTCTGCTTTGGTTTCAGAAGGCGGCAGCGCACGCGCTTTTGCCGCTGAAATTCGCGCCGACTATGAGCGCATGGCCGAAGCTCATGCCCGCGGCAAGAAAGAAAAAGCCCGCGCCACTTTGGCCCAAGCCCGCGCCAACAAATTTGCCATAAAATGGCAGAATTTCCAGCCCAAGAAACCGCAATTTCTAGGCACCCGGGTGTTTCGCAATTACAACTTGGCCGAGCTTGCCCGCTATATCGACTGGACACCGTTTTTCGCCACCTGGGAGATGAAAGGCAGCTATCCGCGCATTCTCGATGACAACAAATTCGGCCCCGAAGCCCGTAAACTGTTGCGGGATGCCAGGGCCCTGTTGCAGCGGATCATCGACGAACAATGGCTGACCGCGCATGCAGTGATCGGGTTCTGGCCGGCCGCCCGTGCTGGCGATGACGACATTCATATCTTCACCGATGATGATCGCAAAACCGTGCGCACCACCTTGCACACTTTGCGCCAACAGATGGCCCGTGGCAGCCGGGACCGGGCCAATTTCGCCCTTGCCGATTTCATCGCCCCGCCTGAAAGCGGCCTGAAAGACTATATTGGCGGCTTTACCGTAACCGCTGGCATTGGCGAAGAAGAAGCGGCGGAACGTTTTGCCCGTGAAAACGATGACTACAACAAGATCATGGTCAAGGCCTTGGCGGACCGGCTGGCGGAAGCCTTTGCCGAACGGATGCATGAGCGGGTACGCCGGGAATTTTGGGGCTATGCCCCTGACGAACGACTGAGCAATGAAGAGCTGATCGCAGAGAAATTCCAAGGGATCCGTCCGGCCCCCGGCTATCCTGCCCAACCGGATCACACCGAAAAACGGACACTATTTGATCTTTTGAACACCGAACAAGAGATTGGTGTTCGGCTGACGGAAAGTTTTGCCATGATGCCGGCCTCTTCGGTATCGGGACTGTATTTTGCCCATCCCGAATCCCGTTATTTCGGCGTGGGCAAGATTGCCCAAGATCAGGTTGCCGATTATGCCGCGCGCAAGGGTTGGGACATGGAAACCGCGGAAAAATGGCTGGCCCCGCTTTTGAATTATGACCCGGCGCTGCGGGCCGCCAAAGCCGCTGCGGAGTAGCGGGATGTTGCAGGAACTTGGCAATTGGCTCCTCACCGTCATTCCTGCACGCCTTGCCCGCTTATCCCCTCTGGAGCTTGTCTTTTTTGGGGGGCTTGTGGCCTTTACGATAGCCGGGCTGCGCGGCCGTGCAAAACGGCGGCGGCGACAGAAACAACAGGCGCAAATCACCCGTCAAAAACACCGCCGCTCCTCCTCTCCCGCCGCCTATGGAGACCAAGACACCGATCCAACCACAAGTTCAGCCAAAAGCCGCCAGGAAAACGATCTTTTCGATGAGGCTTTCGGTGAGGAATTTTCGCAAACCGATGTGACAGAAACGGGAACGGAAACAGACAACGATGATGGCGGAGATGATTGATCCTCTGCTGAAAAACGCAGACGATAACAAACAGCCTTTTGCCTATGGCATCAAGAAACTCTGCCTCGTTGGGATGGCTTTGACATCTGACTTGATCGTGCACCAACCTTGATAGCGGCGCCTACGGTAGGGTTTGGCCTGCCCTGATGCCAAAAGCTTATGGGCGAGGTTGACACCGTCTTCCGTGGTCACATCGGCAACCACCCGGCCGGCATATTTTCCCCGGTGAATATTCGACAGACGAACCCGCCTATTGGCAACCGTGGCAAAGGTCAGGCTTTTGGCTTTACGCGCCAGCTCCCGCTCTTTGTGACAACGCGGACGCCGCAGCTCTGGAGTATCGACCCCTTTGACCCGCACGAGAACCCGGATTTCCTGATCGATCCAAATTTTCGCGCGCACCCGCAGGGTATCGCCATCGATGACTTTTTCGACATAGGCTTCAACCGGTCCGGAAAGAAAGCGGGACGAACCGGCAAGGGCTTGGCCCCAACTTGCAAGCGCTAGCAAACCAGCCATGGTCATGGAC
>WGBT01000259.1 GCA_015494185.1 Hyphomicrobiales bacterium
GGTTGCAGCCATGCGTACAGGATCGGTCATGACGGTCTATGGAAAATCCAGGCGTGGCACGAAAACCGCCGATACTTATTCTTTATCAGGGGTGACGGCGGCACTGGCAGAGATGAAACGCCGGTGTCAGTAGAGCGCAAGTTCTGGGAGTGGGAACCGGTTTTCGGATAACTTGCGCGGTAAAACGAGACTGTAGAGCACACCCCCACATGCTAGGTGATCGGATTGGGTTCTAACGGGGGATGGGTGTGTGGCTTGTGTTTGCAGAAGGCATGTATTTGAAAAATGTGCGCAAGAGCTGAAGATGGAAAGCAAGCGCTATAGGAACCATGCGAATGATTAATATATTGATCTGGGGAGGCTGCGGTACCTGAGCCAGTAAGGGAGGGGAAGAAATCAAGCCATTATATTATAGCAAAGTGATTGATGATGAACGGTAAAGGGGGCGGCCGTTCGTGCAATTGATAATGAAAACGGTAAGCCGTCTGTGGTGACAGAAATCACAGGCAGGCTCGGCGTCGAAAACTGGCTCCAAATTATGAAAATGATTACCACAACTGCGTCGCTGGAGGATGTTTGCGATCAATTTTCAGCCGCAGATTTTATCACCGTTGATACGGAATTCATACGTGAGACGACTTATTGGCCGCGGCTTTGTTTGCTTCAAATGGCCTCGCCTGATGCGGAAGTCATTATTGACCCGCTTGCTCAAGATCTTGATTTATCACCATTTTGGGCGTTGATGAAAAATCAGGAGGTGGTCAAGGTTTTCCATGCCGCCCGGCAGGATATTGAGATCATCTACAACATGGCCGGTTTTGTTCCAGCACCGATTTTCGACACCCAAGTTGCTGCCATGGTTTGTGGTTTTGGTGATTCTGTCGGCTATAGCATGTTGGCGAAAAAACTGTTAGGGCGCACTCTTGATAAAACGCCACGCTCGACCGATTGGAGCAAACGGCCACTGTCAGACAAACAACTTCGTTATGCGCTTGGCGATGTGACGCATTTGCGAAAAATTTATCTTCGGCTGAAAAGTGAGTTGGACCGGCGCAATCGAGCCTGCTGGCTGGATGAGGAAATGGCTCTCTTGACCGCTGAGGAAACCTATGATCTCCGGCCGGAACAAGCTTGGCGGCGGATGAAATATAAGGTGCATAATAAAAAAGCGTTGGCTATTTTGATCGAATTGGCGGCCTGGCGGGAGCAAACTGCTCAGCAGAAAGATATTCCCCGTAATCGGATCCTCAAGGACGAAACCTTGTCTGATATTGCCAATCATGCGCCGCAAACTCAGAAAGAATTGGCGGGTTTGCGTTCGGTGCCTCAGGGTTTTGCACGGTCAAAACAGGGGCTTGAAATCTTGGCGGCGGTTCGTCGCGGCTTGGCGGCAGACTTGGCCAAGGTGCCGGAGGTGGCAAAGAAAGGCAAGCCGCTGCCAGCAGAGGCTGTGCCGGTGGTCGAGTTGCTGCGGATTTATTTGAAGAGTGCGGCTGCAGATCATGGCGTAGCTCCCAAATTGATCGCCAATATTTCTGATTTGGAAAAAATTGCTGTCGATGACAATGCCGATGTTCGAGCGTTGTCGGGCTGGCGCCGCGAGTTGTTTGGACAGGGGGCACTTGATTTGAAATATGGCCGGACTGCATTGCTGGTTTCACAAGGACGGTTGCAGCTGGTCCCGGCTGGAGATATTGTTGGCACCAAGGCCAATGACGATGACAGTGAAGCGCATACGGTTCCCCCCGCCAAATCCACCAGTCATTAGGGTATGAGTTCTTCAAGTGGAAACCGGTTTTCGGATGAATTGTTCGACAAACCAAGATTCTGGAGAGAAAATCCAATTCTCATGTGATCGAATTTTGCTCTAAGGCCCTTGGTATTATACCACCGGCCCCTGACCTTTCCCCGTATACCGTTCAATTTACGCAGAACATTTAAAGGGATACGGAAAGCATGGAAAAGTCAATGATAAAGACCGCCGGTATTACAGTCGATACATGAGCCATATGGGAACATCATAAAGCACACATTACTGTTTCCCCAACGAGAACTGGAATAGGCCAAATGATCCGGTTTTCTCAATGTTTCAGCTCTTGACAGGGTAAAGCCTGATTTTTGCGGGCATTTCTATGACATCTTCATAGAAATGAAAAGGTTTTATCATGAAAAAATTATCAGAAGCGAAGAATGTAGAAGAAGTCGAAATAACTTTTCCTTTATTGTTATAAACTGTTAAAATGATTTCAATGTCTTCATCAAGTTTTGTGCCATTCACAGTATGGACTTCGCCATTGACTATGACGTAGCTATCGCCATCGCTATCTTGCTCGAAGATGGCATAGGCTCCTTCAACGGCTATCCCCAATTTTTCTTCCATGATTTCAAGTCGTTCTATCGTATCAATACTCTTCTTCAATTTTTTTACTCCTTTTCGTCAAACTCTTCCAATACCAGCGGAATCCTAGCTTTGACATGTATACCATTCAATTCTCAAAGAACATTCAGCAGGATAGGGGAATAATGATCGGTCAATGATGAAGATTTCTTCTATAAGTTTTTCTATCTCTCCAATAATGGCAGTATTCCCATCTATTTCATAGTAATTATTTTTAGGTAAACATGGGCGTCTTCAAATTATTATCATTAAT
>WGBT01000260.1 GCA_015494185.1 Hyphomicrobiales bacterium
GTCATGTTGGGGATGGTCCTTGCGGCCGGGATAATAGACCTGGCCAACATCCTTTTGCGTGGCGAGCCAATCGGCGATCAAGGCGGCATTGTCGCAATGTTTCTGCATTCTCAGCGGCAGCGTTTCGAGCCCTTTGAGCAGCACCCAGGCATTGAAAGGGGACAGTGCCGCCCCGGTTTGCCGTAAGAAAGTGCGCAGATCCCCGGTGATGAAATCCTTGGCGCCTAGCACGGCGCCGCCCAGGCAACGGCCCTGGCCGTCGATGTGTTTGGTGGCGGAATAAACCACCACATCGGCACCAAGGGTCAAAGGTTTTTGCAAGATCGGGGTGGCAAAGACATTGTCGACGATCACCATGGCACCGGCTTTGTGGGCGATTTTGGCCACCGCTTCGATATCGATGATCTCGGTCAGGGGATTGCTTGGGGTCTCGAAGAAAAAGGCCCGGGTATTGGGTTGCACCGCGGCCTGCCAGTTGGCGGGATCCCGGCCATCGATGAGGCTTGCGGCAATGCCAAAACGGGGGCAGAGGGTCTCAACCACATAGCGGCAACTGCCGAACATGGCGCGCGCAGCCACCACATGGTCCCCAGCTTGCAGATGCGACAGCAAGGAAGCGGTCACCGCGGCCATGCCCGAGGCTGTTGACATACAAGCCTCAGCCCCTTCAAGCAGCCGCAACCGTTCCTCGAACATCGCCACGGTTGGATTGCCATAGCGGGAATAGATGAAACCGTCGTCTTCCCCTGTAAAGCGCGCTTCAGCCATTTCAGCCGAGCGATAGGCATAGCCTGAGGTCAGGAAAATGGCTTCCGACATTTCCAGAAAATCACTGCGCAACGTGCCGCCATGAATAAGCTGCGTCGCCGGTTGCCAGTTTTGCGGCCCGGTGGCTTTGGGGCGGGCTTTGTTGCTTGCTTTTCGGCCTCGTTTCGACGGTTTGCGTGTCCCCGGTTTGGATGCCATGGCAATGCCCCCTCATGCTTCCTTGACTTTATGAACCTTTAATGAAATGAAACGTTTGAAACGGAACCTTGAAATCTTGAAAAGGCGCGTGCCCAAGCCGCTGACTGCAACCCAAGCCATTGACTACAGGGTGTCGAGGCTGCGGCCCAGGCGCCCCGCCAGGTCCTGAATATATTGCCACGCCACCCGGCCGGAACGGGCGCCGCGGGTGGCAGCCCAAGCGATGGCTTCTGCATCGCGGATTTCAGGCGCAATGTCCAGCGCAAAATGGTTGGCATAAGCTTCGACGATGGCCAGATAATCCGCCTGTGAGAGGGCATGAAAACCAATCCACAGGCCGAAACGGTCTGAAAGCGAGACTTTTTCCTCCACCACTTCGGCAGGCTGGATGGCGGTTGAGCGTTCATTTTCGATCATGTCGCGGGGCATCAGGTGGCGGCGGTTGGAGGTGGCATAAAACAACACATTGTCAGGGCGGCCTTCCAGCCCGCCTTCGAGCACCGCCTTGAGGGATTTGTAGGCGCTTTCATCGGCTTCAAAGGACAGATCGTCGCAAAACAGCAAAAACCGGCTGTTCTGGGTGCGGCAATAGCTCAAACAGGCGGGCAGGGTGGCAATGTCCCCGCGGAGGATCTCGATCAGTTTCAGCCCCGTCGCGGGGGCCAGTTCCCCATGCACAGCCTTGATCAGCGCGCTCTTGCCGGTGCCGCGCGCCCCCCATAGCAGCGCATTGTTGGCGGCGAAGCCATGGGCGAATTGCCGCGTATTGGCAAGCAGCCGCGCTTTTTGCTGATCGATGCCAAGCAGCAGATGCAGCGGTATATGCTTCACGGTTTCGACTGCGGCAAAGTGCGCCATGCCGTTTGGTTCAGGTTGCCAGATATAGGCCGCATGGGTGGATAAATCCGGCGCGGGCGCAGGACGGGGAGCGAGCCGTTCAATCGCCTCTGTCAGCCGTTCTAGCGCTTGTTGTAAAGAGTTTTGAGGGTTCATATTTGCTAACTTGATGGCTTGATGGGTTGCTATTGAAGGCGCATTTTTGCGGGGATACAGCCGCTTGTCGAGTGACAAAAAACATGGGACCGAGCGCACAGCAATGGTTGAAATCCCGTCTGCGCCTTGTATAGTCACCGCAAAATCATAATCATAGGGTCGACCATGTCATGCAATGGTGCCGGTTTATGTAAGGTGCCTGAATTCGGGGGGCATCGCAAATGCCCAGGTGTGACGAGGTACATCCAGGTGATGTCAGGGGCAGATGTGACACAGGTCCAAATGCCAATGCTTAAACTGAAGATCAGGCTTGACCAAGAGAGAGCTTGACCAAGAGAGAGTTAAGACAGACACAAGACAGAATTGAACCAAGACGAGAAATGAGGAGCCCTTCATGTTCATAACGCCGGCATATGCCCAAGGCGCAGGCGGCGGTGGTGGCGATATCATCATGTCGCTTCTGCCCTTTATTTTGATTTTTGTTGTCATGTGGTTCCTGATCATTCGGCCACAACAGCAACGTCTCAAGGAACACCGCGAGATGGTGGCCAATGTGCGCCGCGGGGATGTGGTGGTGACCGGCGGCGGGCTGATCGGGAAAGTGACCAAAGTGATCGACGACAATGAACTGCAAGTAGAGATCGCCGAAGGGGTGCGGGTGAAAGTGGTCCGCCAAACCCTGAGCGATGTCCGCACCAAAGAGGCACCCGTCAAAGCCGATTAGAAGTGAATTAGAAGCCAAACCCGCATAATGCTGCATTTCTCCAAAGTCAAAATCGCCGCGATCTTAGCCGTCGTTTTCCTTGGCATGTTGTTTGCCGCGCCGAACCTGTTTCGGGCTGTCACCATCAATGCCGAGACCGGGCAGGTGATCCCCAAATCCGAGCTCCGGCAGGCCCGCAAGGATGATGTGCCTTTACGGGTCAAACTGCCAGGCTGGCCCGAGCCCTTGCCGCAAAAACAAGTCCATTTGGGGCTGGATTTGCAAGGCGGTTCCCATCTTTTGGTGGAGATGGAAACCGCGGAGCTGATCGAGCCGCTATTGAGCGCCATTCGCCAGGATGTGCGCAATGCGCTGGGCAAGGGCAAAAAAGGGGAAAAGCGGATTTATCACCGGGTGGCGGTGAACAAAGTGAAAGGTGAGGTGATCGTCAAACTCATCAAACGCCGCAACGAGACCCGTTCTTTGGCGGAACTGACCGATGCGGCGATGCAGCGCCTTAAGACCATTCAACGGCCGCTTGATGCATCTTCGTTGTTTGCCGCAGGGGGCGGAAACAATGTCGAGATCACCCGCGTCAAAGATGGTGAGATTGTCATCAAGCCGTCGGCCCCGGCCATCAACCAGCGCCTTGCCGGGGCGTTGAGCTCGGCGATCGAGACGATCAGGCTGCGGATCGACGCGCTGGGAACGACTGAACCGACCATTCAGCGTCAGGGACAAAACCGGATTTTGGTGCAAGTCCCGGGCTATGATGATCCCGAACGGCTCAAGGAGCTGATCAAGAGCACGGCCAAACTCACCTTCCATCTGCCTTATCGCGGCATGACAGCGCAGGAAGCTGAAGTCAAGGGAGTGCCGCCGGGGGCGATCTTGATCCCTCATCGCAAAGACAAGGATCTGCCGCCCAATTACAAGCTGCTTTTGCAAAAACGCCCGATTGTCGAAGGGGTTGATCTGGTCGATGCGCAGCCGGGCTTTGATGCTCGAAATGGCCAGCCAATCGTCACCTTCAGGTTCAACAACAAGGGGGCGCGGGCCTTTGCCAAAGTGACCAAGGCCAATGTCAAGCGCCCCTTTGCCATTGTGCTCGACAATGGGGTGGACAAAGAGACCGGCAAGCGCCTCATCGAAGTGATTTCCGCGCCCATCATCCAAGAACCCATTTTGGGGGGCTCGGGGCAGATCAGCGGCAATTTCACGGTGGAGGAAACCAACGATTTGGCGATTTTGTTGCGCTCGGGTTCCTTGCCCGCCTCGATCACCATCATCGAGGAACGCACGGTCGGGGCATCCCTTGGGGCCGACTCGATTGCCGCGGGCAAGATCGCCGGGATCATTGGGCTTGGCGCGGTGATCGGGTTCATTTTGTTGGCCTATGGATTGTTCGGGGTGTTTTCGACCATCGCCTTGCTGGTCAATATGACCTTGCTGGTGGCGGCCTTGTCGATGTTACAGGCGACATTGACGCTGCCGGGCATTGCCGGGATCGTTCTGACGATCGGGATGGCGGTGGATGCCAATGTGTTGATCTTTGAGCGCATCCGTGAAGAATTGCGCGCCGGCAAAACCCCCATTGCGGCTATCGATGCTGGTTATTCGCGGGCGCTTGGCACCATCCTTGACGCCAATATCACAACCCTGATCGCCGCTATCATTCTGTTTTGGCTGGGATCGGGGCCGGTACGCGGGTTTGCGGTAACCTTGTCGATTGGCATCGTCACCTCGGTCTTTACCGCCTTTACACTGACACGGCTGATGATCGCCCTTTGGCTGCGCAAACAACAGGGCCAAGGCGCCAAGCGCACCGTTGAGCTGCCGATTTAAGCGGGGGAAAGCATGTTTCGTGGCATCCAATTCATTCCAAGCGGGACGAAAATTCCGTTTCTGTCCTATCGCAAGCTAACGCTCATCTCCTCTGGCATCGCCATTGCGGTGTCGCTGTTGTTGCTCGTTGTCTATGGGCTGAATTTCGGTATTGATTTCAAGGGCGGCACCTTGATGCAGGTACGCAGCCTGGAGGGGCCTGCGGATATTGCCGAAATCCGACGCAAAATCTCGAAGCTTGGCCTTGGCGATGTACAAATTCAAAATTTTGGCTCGCCGCGTGATGTCCTCATTCGGGTCGAAACCCAAAAGGGCGGGGAGAAGGCCCAGCAGGCGGTGGTGGTCAAGGTCAAGAAAGCGCTGGGCAAGACAATGGCCTTTGAACGCACCGAGGTGGTCGGCCCCACGGTTTCGAAAGAATTGGTGGAAGAAGGGATTTTGGCCGTCATTTCGGCCATTTTGGCGGTGTTGGTCTATATCTGGTTCCGCTTTGAGTGGCAATTTGCTGTGGGCGCGGTGGCCGCCTTGATTCATGACGTTATTCTGACGTTGGGCATCTTTTCATTGCTGCAGTTGGAGTTCAATCTTTCGATCATTGCCGCCATTTTGACGATTGTCGGCTATTCCCTGAACGATACCGTGGTGGTGTTTGACCGGGTGCGGGAAAACTTGCGCAAATACAAGAAAATGCCTCTGTTGGAACTGCTTGATCTATCGGTCAATGAAACCCTGTCGCGGACGGTGTTGACCTCGGTGACCACCATGCTGGCTTTGGCATCACTTTATATCTTTGGCGGCGAGGTGATCCGCGGCTTCACCTTCGCGATGATGTGGGGCGTTGTGGTGGGAACCTATTCATCGGTGGTCATTGCCTCCCCGGTGCTATCAATTCTCAATGTCACCCGGGCTTGGTCGGGCCTTGGCGGGGCTAAACCCAAGCAACCAAGCCCCAGCCGGGCCTGAGCGAGCCGGGGCCGGAGGGGGAGGAAGGGGAGCTGAAGCAGAGGAAGGCGCGGAAAGGGAAGTTCGCCTCAGCGAAGGCGCACAAGGTGGCGGGAGAACAGGGGCGTTCGACCACAAGGGGCAGAAAACTGCCTGTGAGAGATCAAATGTCTGAGGAAGGGTCGGGAAAGCAGGTGACAGTGGGGCATTATCCTGAACCGGTGCCCATTTCCGCTTATGGCAATGGAGGCTTTCGTTTTGCCTCGATGTCACATCAAGGCGGCTTGCTGGTGCTCCCTGATGGGGTTCATAGTTGGTCCCCGACGGCGGCAGAAAACGTCACGGTGCAGGATTTCGCGCCCGTCTTCGCGCTGGCCGAGCAGATCGAATTTTTTATTTTCGGCACCGGAGAGAGGCAAATCTTTCCGTCTGAGGAGATACGTGCCGCCTTCAATGCTCACCAAATGGGTCTTGAAGTGATGGACACTGGCGCCGCCTTGCGCACATTCAATATTTTGCTCGCCGAGAACCGCCGCGTTGCCGGTGCTTTTATCGCTGTCCTGTAATCTCAAGCAGCCCCTGACTCTCACACACATATACCTTTCAATTTACGCAGAAACTTCAAAGAAAGGGATACCAAAAGATGGGGGTGATGATAATGACCACCGATAAGCTCAACCGGCAGGCAAAACCATTATGGGGCTGTGTTGTTCGCTTTGCTGTGCCGCGCAGTAGTTACGAGAAGGGCCTGGGCATTGACTAAACCGGCGCCAAAGATGCTGTCGCGGCCTGGCGCGCCGAGATCGCGGGCCGTTGCAAGCAAGGCTTCCCGCAGCTGCCGGCTGGTGATGTTGGGCTGCCGTTCAAGCAACAAGGCAAGGCTGCCGGTGACCAAAGCGGCGGCCATCGAGGTGCCGGAAAGCAAATCATAGCCGCCATGGGGGGCGGCTACGAAAACATCCACGCCTGGAGCGGCAACGGCAATATAATCACCGCGATTGGCATGGCGGTAAATGGCTTGCTGGGCATCGACTGCGGTGACCGCCAAGACATGACCATAAGCGGCAGGATAGGCCGCCGGGGCAGATGGGCCGCCATTGCCGGCCGCGGCCACAGTAAACACGCCCTTGGCGGCGGCTTTGGCAAGCAGCCGCTCAAGCAGCGGATCGGCGGGGCCGGTGAAGCTTAAATTCAACAGTTGGATTTGCTCGGCAACGGCCCAGCCAACCGCCTTGGCCAACACGAAAGACGTGCTGCGCGGGGCTCCCGTGGCATGGTGGTGCCAGAATGCCCGAATGGCGTAAAGCTGGGCCTTGGGTGCCGCGCCGCGCATTCCCTGACGGCCGGCGATCAGACTGGCGACAGCGGTGCCATGTTTCATGTTCAAGGCAGGCCCAGAAGCGGGGCGGCCGGTGGCATCGAACTGTTTTTTGATTGCCGTACGTAATGCGGGATGGCGTATATCGATGGCGCTGTCGATCACCCCTATTCGGATATTTTTCCCCGTTGCGATGGCATGAGCCTGGGAAAGGTTGAGCAGCGTGAGGGCGTATTGTGGGGGGCCTGAAGCCGGCGTGTTTGTGGCTTTCCGCTGCGAAGCGGGCGTTCCCTTTTGTTGTGACAGGTCATAGCGGTAATTGAAACTGATCCCTTCTGTGCGCGGGTCCTCGCCGAGCCGTTGCGCGAGGGTCTCGAGGGATTGATTTGGCGGAATGCGGAACTTGACAAGCTTTTGGCCGAGCAAAGGCAGATTTTGACTGGCGCGTACGGTCAGATCGAAATCCGCGGCCACGGCATTGATCAGCGCCGTATCGGCATTGGCAGGAAAGCGGACCAGAATTTCATCAGGGACATAATCATCGGGATCGGGGGCATCGGTTGCCGTTGCGGGAGTGGCCGGGTCCAGGGGAACAGGGCCAGCAGGCGATGAGACGGGCACGCAGCGGAAGCGGCCGGGTGCGAATTGTTGCGGCTGTTTGCCCGCCCGGCAGACACATTGGCGATTGCGAATGAGGCCCCCGGAACACATTTTTGGAATTTTCGCAATTTTTTGGTGCACCGGTCCCCCAGGATTGCGGACGATGACCCGGTCGGGAGTGCGGATGATCACGGTTTTGCGGCGTTTGGCTTTCTTTGGAGGGCGGGGAAGACGCTCTGTTTGTGTGCCGGGGCGCGTTGGGCGATGCGGACGGCGGGTGCCGTGATGGGGGGGCAAGGGGGGAGAGGGCCGCCATTGGCGCCGGGCAAGACACCAGAACCGGCGTTTTCCCACCCGCAAGCGAATATGCCGCGGCGGACAGTGACAATGGCCCTCCCTCAAGCGTCCGCCGCGGCAGATCACCGGGCGTCGTTTCCCTTCATCACGATTCGTCTCACCTCGATGGTCGTCATTGAGGCGTGGAGGGGCGATCTGCGGCATGCGCTCACGGTGGGTGAAATCAGACAAGTCACGTCCCTGTTGCGCAACGGCGGTGCTGCCAAGCCCCAACATGTTCCCCCATAAGAAAACGGCTGTCAGCAACAGAGACAAAGCAAGCGATGTCGCGTTTCGCATGGGGCTCCTCCAAACCTCCAAAAAAGAGGCGTGAACAACGGTTTGCCTTCCCTCCATCACAGGCTTATGGATCGGGCGAGGCAGTGGTTTCTGAAGGCGTGGGATTAAAGGCCGGTGTGACGAAACGGACCAAATCCGGGCGTGAACGAAGCTGTTGAACCCGCCGCTCAATAGCCGCCTTGTCGCTTGCGGGCAGATCGAGCCTGATAATGTAAAAGCCGCTGGATTTGGGGCCTGCCACGGTCTCGGCGCCAATATGGCGCAACAAGCTGGAAATGCGGTTGAGGGGGGCGTTGGGTTGGAAGCTGATCAACAGCTTGGCGCGTTGATCGGGGCTGACGGTGACATCGCTGCCGCCAGAATTGCCGCCAGAGGCGGTTTGATAAAGCGGCTCCGCACGCCGTTGTTCCAGCCACAAATAGCCGATGATCCCGGCTTGAAGCAAAATGATCGCAAGCGCTGTGGCCAGCATTGCCATTTGCCCGTAGGCTGGCATGGCGGGGGGGCCAAGCGGTTTGACCAGATTGGCAAGCCAAGCTTTAAGAGCCCCTGTGACAGCCGCAAAGGAACCGGCCCCGGGGAGACTGTTACCATGGAGGCCGTTACCTTCTTGCCGGGCCGCGTCCTTTGTGGGCAAAGCTTCGGTTATGGTTGTGGCAGCGGCTTCGGCTGTGGCTTCGGCTTCGAGGCGGGCGGCAAGCTTATCCCAGATGGCGGCGCTGGGAATGGGTGTCGCCCTTGCGGCTGCGGCAACATCATGCTGCTCCCGCCGGATGTGTTCGAGTTCTTGGGCCAGGCCGGGATCGTTGGCAAGGGCCTGTTTTACATCTTCCCGCTCTTGCTCAGAAAGTTTCCCGGTCACATACCAGGGCAGCAGTTCGCGAATTTTCGCTTCGGTTGTTGAGGTTTTCATCATGGTTTCGCTTCATGGTTTCGATGGTTTGGCAGGCCTCTTGCCAATCCCCTCACCGGTGTCATGAAATATTTCGGTCATGACATATGGGTGTCCAGGCCGGCTTTGGCCGCTAAGGCGGCAAGCTGTTTGCGGGCATGGAACATGCGTGTTTTCACGGTGTTTTCGGGAATCTCCAAAAGGGCTGCGACCTCCTTGATACTCATTTCCTGATAGTAGACCAGATGCACGATTTCACGATGCTTGGCGCTTAGATGGGCGACACAGGCCTTCAGGGTTTCTGCCATAGAGGCTTTCAGGCTGGCCATTTCAGGTGTATCGGCACAATCTTCGAGGCGTTCGGCAAAGCTTTCATCCAGCGGGCTTTCACGGCGTTTTCGCAGTGCGCTGATGGCCTTGTTGCGGGCGATGGCAAAGATCCAGGTCTTGACCTGTGACCGGCCGGAAAATTTTTCAGCACCGCGCCAAACATCCAAGAACGCCTCGGTGGCGACGTCTTCCGCCATGGCCAGATCCCCAACAATCGTTGTGATATAGTGGTAAATCCGGCCATGATAGCGGTCATAAAGGGTGCGAAAGGCGGCTTCATTTTTCAACGCCACGCGCTCAAGCAAGGTTTTGTCATCTGGTTCTGTTGACATGAGGCTGCTGCCATTTGATCCGATTGGGGGGCGATCCGGCTTGTCAGGTTGGGGGTTCCCAGTCTTCATCTCCGGTCCCAAACAATCTGTGATCAAATGACCAGCGGCCGTCAAGTCCTGTTCTGTTTCACGCTTAATCTCTTTGCTATCTCACCTCCAGTTGTTTCAACTTGAGTTGGTTGATTGGGTATTTTAGCTGTGGCTGTTTCTGCGGTTTGCGAATGATCTGCTTCGTGATGCAGCGATAGGCGTTTTTGCCGATCTTCTGCAATTTCTTGTTGGCCGGGCAGAAGCAGCGGTTGTTGCGTGCCGTGCCGCCGATGCAGGTCACCCGGGATGGTTTCGGAATGCAGACATAGACCCGCTTGCCGACCTGTTGCCGTTTTTTGTTGGGCGGGCAGAGGCAAGTATTGTTGCGCACCTTGCCGCCACGGCAGGTCACCCGGGATGGTTTCGGGATGCAGCGATAGGCATTCTTGCCGATCTGTTGCCGTTTTTTGTTGGGCGGGCAGATGCAGGTATTGTCACGCACCTTGCCGCC